>NZ_JAAQWV010000019.1:0-84095 GCF_012985715.1 Pseudomonas sp. WS 5051 | reverse complement strand
TTGGCTGGCTGAAGGAGAACCGTCGCATCGTGACGCGCTTCGACAAGCTCGCAACAAGTTTTGCGGCGATGGTCTCATTGGCCTGCGCTATGCGGTGCTTGCGACAATACTTTACGTACAGAGCCTAGTAGTGCGCGGACATCCTTTATCTGCGAATGCGCAAGTAGTACTGCCTCCATCACAGTCCGGTATTTTACGCACTGGAACAGGCCTCTAGTGATATCGGGGACCGAAGAGATTGAGAGGGGGTTGTGTGCTACGAAATCCTTTAATTTCTTATGGTGCTCGCTTTCACCTCCTCCGGCGATTTGACAAGCCAACTCAAGAGCGTGCGAGAAATCGGTTTCGGTCAGTTCAAGGTCTAAAGTTTTTAGGACCTTGTCCCATTGTGGAAACGTAAAAACGTGATTGAGTTCGGCTTTGACAATTACCTGCTTCTGATGGCGGGGCAGAGTAGCGAACTCTTCTTCCTTAACTAAAAACCACCCGACCCCTTCACCAGGTAGGCCGGTGTTTTTATTGACTACCAGCGCTTGGATATCCGAGCAAAAGCCATTGCACTATCTCAGCTCTTTGGCCAGATCTAACCAAGCCATTGCAGCCGGAGGCAAATGCGCACCGGCACGCCAAGCGAGTGCAATATTCCAATCCGTGTGTGGCTCTTCAAGAGGTACTAGAGCGATGCCCGCATGTTTATGTTTTTGCGCAAGCATTCGCGGTAAAAATGCCACCCCTAAACCTGCAGCTACCAGGTCGGCGATGAAATCAATCTGCCCGCTGCGGGCCGTCACCCGGGGCACAATCCCTCTTCGATCACAAGCGGCCATAATTAATGCGTTAAGCGCAAACCCCTCATCAAAGAGGATGAATGGCGAATCCGCCAGATCACTGAAGTTCATTCGCTTGCGTCGCGAAAGCGAATGGGCGCTAGGCAGCACAACCACTAAAGGCTCGTTGCGCACTTCCTGATAAGCGAAAGTTTCATCGATCGGAATCAGTAGTGCTGCCAAGTCCACCTCTCCGGCCTCCAGGCACTCACACAGTTTCTTACTACCGTGCTCTATCAGTTCTATATTCACCATCGGATAGCGGCTGCGATAAGTAGCAAACATCTCAGCGAACAATACCCCGGAGCCTACAGGCGGCAAGCCGATCCGCAGCGTACCGCCCTTCAGGTCGCGCAGTTCATTGATCTCTGCGATCAGATCGTTCCGCTCTGCGAGTAATACCAGTGCGCGCCGATAGGCAATCTCACCTGCGGCCGTCAACTCGCTTTTATGGCCGATACGGTTCAGCAGTGGCGTACCTAGCTCATCCTCGAGCGTCCTGACTGCCTTGCTGACTGAGGACTGAGTCAAAGACACAACCTCCGCAGCTTGGGAGAAACCTCCCTGGCGCACCACTTCTACAAACACCCGCAGCGTTCTGAGATTCATGTGTATTCCAATAGCGACTCAATTCGAGTAGAAAAAGTTGTTTTTATCATACTCAACAATCCCTTATCGTGAAATTCACTCAGCAACGTCCTACGTCGCTGAAATTTTCTAGAGACCTAGGAGTTGTAGATAATGATTATTTCATCGGCATCCGACTATCGCGAAGCCGCGAGACGCAAATTGCCGCGATTTCTGTTCGACTACATCGACGGCGGCGCCTATGCCGAACACACAATGCGTGCCAATAGCGCTGACCTCGCCAGCATCAGCTTGCGTCAACGCATCTTGAGAAATGTTGACAGTTTGAGTCTCAAGACGACGCTCTTTGGAAAGGAACAGAGTCTGCCGATCATCCTCAGCCCCGTCGGACTGACCGGTATGTATGCCCGTCGTGGTGAAGTACAAGCGGCCAAGGCTGCGGCCACGAAAGGCATTCCCTTTTGCCTGTCCACAGTATCGGTCTGCTCGATTGAAGAGGTTAGTTCCCAGAGTTCGCAATCGATCTGGTTTCAACTCTATGTGCTCAAGGATCGCGGATTTATGCGTAATGCCCTAGAGCGTGCTCAAGCAGCCGGCGTTACCACGCTGGTGTTCACCGTAGACATGCCGACGCCAGGCGCTCGTTACCGTGATGCCCACTCGGGCATGTCTGGGCCACTCGCAGCTTCACGGCGCATCCTGCAAGCCACCACTAGGCCGGATTGGGCGTTTAATGTCGGTATCCTCGGTCGTCCGCATGATTTGGGCAACATCTCCAAGTACCTGGGCAAAGCCACCACCCTGGAAGATTATGTTGGCTGGTTAGGCAATAACTTCGACCCCTCTATCAGCTGGAAGGACCTGGAATGGATCCGCGAGTTTTGGAAGGGCCCGATGATTATCAAGGGCATCCTTGATCCACAGGACGCCAAGGACGCAGTAAGTTTCGGCGCTGATGGCATCGTGGTCTCCAACCACGGCGGTCGCCAATTGGACGGTGTGCTGTCCACCGCTAGGGCTTTGCCTCCCATCGCCGAAGTAGTGGGTGATGACCTGACGGTGCTGGTGGACTCTGGCATTCGTTCCGGGCTGGATGTTGTGCGCATGCTCGCCTTAGGCGCCAAGGCATGCCTGCTGGGGCGCTCGACGGTTTACGCTCTGGCCGCCGACGGACAGCACGGGGTAGAGAATATGCTGGATATCTTCTCGCAAGAAATGCGCGTGGCAATGACGCTCACTGGTGTTACCTCGATTGACAAGATCGATCGAACCGCATTGGTTCCAGTTGAGTAATGAAGGTTCGATCATGTCGCAATCACTGACCGTTAAGATGTTGGAAGCGGTACGCAATGTACCGATTGGCTACGTAGTGTGTGGTGGTGTTGTCTGTACTGTGCCGGCGCTCCTCGCGGCTCGCTTACACAACCCCTTGTTCTGTTGGTCAGCGATTGCCGCATTCTGGAGCTATCTGTCGATTCCGAGCGATAAGTCCCCAAAGGGTTGTATCTTCGGCCTGGTTTTCGGCATCACCGGCGCCGTGGCGTCAGGGCTAGGTGCTTGGACGATGGTATGGCCGCAACTGGCTATAGCACTGTCGGCCCTCTTTGCGTTTGCTGGCGCTTACGCCCAGGTTTGCGGCGCGCGCATTAGCATTCCCGCTTTGCTGACAGCGACGGCATTTGCGGTATCCACTGCATTCCCGGCAAAGGACTTTGCCCAGGGATTTGCTTATGCACGTTACTTTCTATATGGCAGCCTATGGGCTACAGGCTCCGCATTGCTGTTCCAATGGTGTCAGTACGACCAGCCTGATGCTGCAAAGCGGCCAGTTTTATGGTCGGCACTCAGAACAAATTTCACACCGAAATCTAACTTCTTTCTGCATGGGCTTCGCGTTGCGCTGTCGGGAGCACTGTCAGTTTGGTTGGTTCAATTGTGGTCGTTGCATTACGGATACTGGATGACCCTTACGGTGTTTCTGATCATGCAGCCCTACATGCATTCAACGTTGAGGATGTCTCTGGAGCGAGTCGGCGGCACCTTCTTAGGGGGAGCCATTGCTGCCGTTCTTGGTTACGCAATCCATGATCCGTTTTTGTTGGCTGCACTGATACTGCCTGTTTCTATTGGCACCCTGGCAGGGCGCTCTGTGAGCCACATCAGCTATTTGATGTTCCTCACTCCACATTTCATACTGGTCGCGCAGGTTGGCCAGTCAGGAGGATCGGAGCTGGATTTGGTATTTCTACGAATGCTCTACAGCACCGGTGGTGCACTTTTAGCGATCATCGCTTCGCTTGTGATTTTTCCTCGCTGGCAAACGGCTGAGCCGTAGAGGACTAGGGGAGTGTTTCCTAGACCGCCGGTTTGAAAGCCCCTTCCCGTGCAGCCAACCAGTAACACCGCGCAAAAACTCAGTAATAGGCTCAGCGTGAACATGGCGTTCTTCCTCATGGTTTGACTCGGATGTTTGTAGGCCCTGATCGTGCCGTAGTCACGTGCGCCCTATCAAAGAGCGCTATACCCCCTCTACAGGTGCTTGTCATGCGATGAGAGGCGGGAGGGCTGAGCATCTAGAGCGTCGTTCGGGAATGGTTCTTTTCATGGTATGCCTTTTGTTTTGTTTGATAGTTATCTGCTTTTAAAGGTTTTATTGCGCTTGTTGATAATAGAGTGAGAATAATCGGTAGGCCGGCATAGTCCGGCACCCGTGAGCAAGAACACCCTGAAGCCCGCTTAATTGCGGGCTTTTGGCTTTTTGGGTCTGGCAAATTCTGGCAGCTTTGTGCATCGCCAGGCGCCGTGTTTAGGTGGCTTGGTAATGGACCCGCGCTGATTTCGGCTAGAAGTTATCCATCGCGTGACACATCGACACCTTGCCATCAGGCTTCGGTTCGACAGCGACCCATTGCATGCCGTCAGCTGAAAGCTCATCCAGCAGGAATGAACAGTCTGCCGACATCGATGCCTGCACCTGGTAATCCACCCCGGGCCGAGGTACGAAGGTCATGGTCCTGGCACACTGCCGGGCATATTGCAGGCGCCCCAGGTAATGGAGCGCGATCGGCTTGTTCGCCGGCACTACCAGCTCTGACGAGACCGAACCTGCCAACGAATAGATCGGCCCGGCAATGCCGAGGTTTTCACCGTTATGGTCGGGGAAGCCGGATTTCGCCGACGCCATCACCCCCGCGCCGGGCACATTCCAGTCGAGGCAGTCACGCCCCGGCACGGCGCGCACCAGGCCGTCGGTGAGCAGGCGAATACGGGCAGTCTCGCCGCTCTGCGGGGGTATGTAGCCGGTGGACAGCGAACGCACGTTTGCCACCTGGCCGCAGCCGCTGAGCGCTAGCAGAACGGCGGGGATTACAGTGAACAGTCTCATCAGGCAATCGACTCGCAGGGGCAGGTTAAGGCTGGCGGCAGTTCTGGCTGACTGACAGATGCGGCGCAGGTTCATAGGTCACGCGCTGCAAACCATCGGCGTCCTGGAACAGGAAGTATTTGACGCGACAGTCCTTGAACATCGCTGAGTAACCCTCGGCCCGGAAGCCTTGACCATCTACCTGTTTGGTCACGGTATTGTTGCGGCTGACCACTTCAAGCACCTTTTGATAGCTGTCCCCCATGTTGACCCCGGGCTCGCCGGTGATGGCGGCCGAGGAGGCGCAACCACCCAATGCTGCTACCGCCAACACCAGTACGGTGCCGTACAGTCCGTTGCGTAGATCGTTCATTCCCTGTTTTCCTTTTGGTATTGAGTTACCGGCGGCCTTCGCATACGGGTGATTCGCCAATACGGCCTTGCTTGCACAGATCGAGTTTATCCCTGCGCTTGAACCCGGCGTCCTTCATGCAGTAGAACCGCGTCAGCACAACATCGATCGGCGAGGTGTCTCCCACGCCATCAAGATTGGTATACCCGCAAGCACGCATGGCGTTGTCGACGCCCGATTGGGTGACCCCCTTTTTGTACCACTGTGTGTAGTCCCCGGGTGGTGGTTGAAAGCCCCTTCCCGTGCAGCCAACCAGTAACACAGCGCAAAAACTCAGCAACAGGCTCCTCGTGAACATGGCGTTCTTCCTTGGGTTTTGACGCGGGTAGAGTGTGATGCGCCAACATCGTATAGGGAACTTTCATTCAACAAATGGTTCCATACTGTCCTTCACTCAGACTGTTCAAGGATCGAATGAAAACTTATCTGGCAGTTCCGTTAGCAATCACACTCGCCCTTGTGATGACCGGTTGCAGTAGCCGTAAGGCGGGTGATCTCACTTCAACGCCGGTCGTGCCACTGGTCATGAATGACCATCAAGCCAGCTTGACCTTCCGTACCATCGGCGGGGAGGGTGATCACCCTGTCAGTTACATGTACGGGTATTCCGACGGTCGAATGGATGACGCGGGTGATCGTGTTTATGACACTGCTTACTTCAAGCGCATACCGGCCTATCTGAAGCGAATTGGCGGTGGCACTGACAGCATCAGCAAGCTGGTCGATGCAGACAAAGTGGTGCACGTGGAAGGGACGGTCAAGGCCAAGCAGTTCACCTTCAACGGTATTCCAATGCCTACGCCGTTCGACAAAGAGCAGCCTGTTGCGCAGCAATTCACCCCGCAAGCCAAGAAGAATTACGTGGTTGAAACCGTGATCGCTGACACTTGGGTGATGAACGTGTATGAAGTTTCTCCAACCGGTGAACGCAAGACCGTTGGCGCTCAAAAAAATGATGGCGCCGCAGACTGATAGTGCATGAAAGGCCTTGAGCCCGGCTTGATATAAAAAGCGATCAACCTTTACTGTTGATCGCTTTTTTTGTGGTCGGCGTTCTGAATCATCAAACTTCCGACGCCAATTAATTGAACGTGGCAATTGCTCTAAATGGCAATTGAGCTTAGTTCGATTGATTCATACGCGTTATTAAAACCTCATCCATAAATAATACATGCCTCAACCAAAACAATTGGTTAGGCGTGCTGTTTTTGCTGTAGTCAAAATACTGACAATCAAAGCCAGTCGCATCCTCCCTATAAGTCGGTGATTTATCATGATCAAGATCATGGCCTTCTTGTTAATAGGAGTTGTCACTGCAGGATGCAACGGATTCGTGAAGCCCGACTTGTCGGGGCCGGTCAATGAAGCTTACTTTCCCGTCTTTTCAGGCTTTCCCATGCCGTATATGTACATGGCCTCGGCCGTGCAATGGAATGAGGACTACGCCGTCACCACTGGGCATACCCCGTTTATCCCCAACGTTGCATACCGTTGCAGCACACGCTGCGATCTGGTCTTTATCAAGCATAAAGCCAATGGCCACTTCCCGGCATGGCGAGCGCCGCAGGTGGGAGAGAGCATCACGGCCGTGGGCGTGAGCCCTTACCTTGTGACCACGACGGGTAAGGGCAAAGTGTATAAAACCCCCTTCAGCAATACCGAAGATCACAGCGGTGACCTGTATGCCATTCATGATGCCCCGCTGGTCAAGGGCATGTCGGGTGGGCCGGTGATCGCCAGTGACGGTTGCGTGGTGGGGATCAATGCCGGTTTTTATTCGACCAGCCTGAACAGTGCTATTACGTTGCCTGAGCTGAAGAGCGCGCAGAGAGTGAGCATTTTTATCCCGTATTCGATTGTTGCCCGCGAATGGGGGATGTTGCAGGCGCAGCTTGATGGGGGGCGTGGGTCGAAGTTTGCGGCCAAGTAAAAAAGCACCCTCACCCCGGAAGGTGAGGGTGCTTTTTTTGATGTCAGCGCCGCGCCACATCCGAAAAGTAGAACTTGTCCAGCGTATGCCGCGACTCGGTGTACTCGAACTGGCGCCCATCCTGTAGAAACGTCTGGTTGCTCACCACGATCACATGGCTCTGACCTTCCAGGTCCAGGTGCTGCTGGTCGTCCTTGCTGCGCGGCACCGCTTCGATGGTGCGCTGGGCATAGCTGATCTGCAGATTCAGGGTCTGCTCGATATAGGCATAGATCGAGTGCTCGGCAATGGCCTGATCCAGCCCCCGAATCAGGTCGCTGACAAAATGGTTGATGTCCAGAATCACCCGCTTGCCATCAATATGGCGCACGCGTTTGATGCGGGTTATCAGGCTGCCCGCTGCAACATCGAACTTCTCGCACAGTGCGCCTTCGAGCGGGAACCGGGTGAACTCCACCACCTCGGTACTGACGTTACCGCCCAGGCGCGGGTAGGTCTCTTGAAAGCTGACGATACCGCCCAGCTGGAACTCGATCGGGCTGGATGACAATACAAAAGTGCCCTTGCCGTGGATCTTCTGGGCAAATCCACGCTCCTGCAGTTGTTCAATCGCCTTGCGCACGGTTCCGCGGCTGGCCCCATAGCTGGCCATCAACTCGGTTTCGGACGGCAGGCGCGCGCCGCGGGCCAGGCGTTCAGTGGTGATACTGGCAAGCAGATCCGTGTAGATCTGATTGTATTTGGTCATGGCGAGGGCTCTATGCCGGTTGGGCTCGGGGCCCGGAACCTTAAGGGTTGGAGGGAAGGCAGCGCAAGTACGCGGCAGAAAAATCACTAACTCGTCTGTACCAGTTGTTGCTTTAACTCGTACAGACGAGTATTTTTTTGCTACGGCGTGCTGCCACAGCGACGCTCCATAATAAAAATTCAAGCGAGACCACGCATGAGCCACGACTATTCCCAGATCGCCCGCGAGCTGCTGCACAGCCTCGGTGGTGCCGCCAACATTGAGCAGGCCGCGCATTGCGTCACACGCTTGCGCCTGGCCCTCAAGGACCCAAGCCTGGTCGACAGCACCACCCTCAACCAGATCGATCTGGTCAAAGGCTCCTTCTTCACGGGCGGCCTGTACCAGGTGGTGATCGGCCCCGGTGAAGTCGAGAAGGTCTATGCCGCCCTGCGTGAGCAGACCGGCCTGGCAGCCGCCACTATCGCCGACGTGAAGCAGCAGGGCGCCGACAAGGCCAACGCCATGCAGCGTCTGGTGCGTGTGTTCTCAGATGTGTTTATGCCCATCCTGCCCGCCCTGATCATTGCCGGCTTGCTGATGGGGGTTAACAACCTGCTCGGCGCCAAGGGCATGTTTATCGACGGCAAAACCCTGCTCGACGCTTATCCGCAACTGGACGGGGTGTGGAGCCTGATCAACCTCATGGCCAATACCTCTTTTGTATTCCTGCCCGCGCTGGTGGGCTGGTCGGCGGCCAAGCGTTTTGGCGGCAGCGAAATCCTCGGCATTGTGCTGGGCCTGATGCTGGTTCACCCCGACCTGCTCAATGCCTGGAACTACGGCAAGGCCGTGGCCGGGCTGGAGGGCCAGAGCCTGCCGTACTTCAACATCCTGGGCCTGTTCCAGATCGAGAAAGTGGGCTACCAGGGGCAGATCCTGCCGATCCTGATGGCCGCCTATGTGATGAGCGTGATAGAGAAATGGCTACGGGCGCGAGTGCCCAATGCCATTCAATTGCTGGTGGTACCCATTACCACCATCGTCATCACCGGGGTGCTGGCGCTGGCGATCATTGGCCCGGTGACCCGTCACCTCGGCATCCTCATTACCGAAGGCGTAGTGCTGTTGTTCGACGTGGCCCCGGTGCTCGGCGGAATGATTTTCGGCCTGCTGTATGCACCGCTGGTGATTACCGGCATGCACCATATGTTTCTCGCCGTGGACCTGCAATTGATTGCCAACCACGGCGGCACCTTTATCTGGCCGATGATCGTCATGTCCAACCTGGCCCAGGGCAGCGCCGCGCTCGGGGTGTTCTACATGAGCCGCAATGTGCGTGAGCGCAGCATGGCCTCTACCTCTGCAGTCTCGGCGTACTTTGGCATCACGGAACCGGCGATGTTCGGGATCAACCTGCGCTACAAGTTCCCGTTCTATGCGGCGCTGATCGGCTCGGCGCTGGGCAGCATTTTCCTGTCGCTGAACAAGGTGCTGGCTTCGGCCATCGGTGTTGGCGGCTTACCCGGCTTTATTTCGATCATTCCGCAGTACATCCCGATGTTTGTCATCGGCATGTTGATGGCCATTGTCGTGCCGTTTGTCCTGACCTGCGGCCTGAGCCTGAAAATCATTCGTCCGGGTTATCGCGTCGCGTAGCACATCCACTTTCCTGTAGCCGCTGCCGAAGGCTGCGATGGGCTGCGAAGCTGCCCGTCTTGATAGACGGTCCAGCGGCCCTTATCGCAGCCTGCACCAGCGGCTACAACGTCCAAGCAAGGAACACCCCATGCAAGACTGGCAGCGTTCAGTGATCTATCAGATCTACCCAAAAAGCTTTTGCAGCCACGCGGGCAACGCGACCGGTGACTTGCGGGGGGTGGTCGACAAGCTCGATTACCTGCAGTGGCTGGGCGTCGATTACCTGTGGCTGACGCCGTTCCTGCGCTCGCCCCAGCGCGACAACGGCTATGACATCAGCGATTACTACGCCATAGACCCGAGTTACGGCAGCATGGCCGATTGCGAACTGCTGATCCGCGAAGCCGGTGCCCGTGGCCTCAAGCTGATGCTTGATATCGTGGTCAATCACACGTCCATCGAACACGAGTGGTTCCAGCAGGCGCGCAGCAGCCTCGACAACCCGTATCGCGACTTCTATATCTGGCGCGACCAGCCAAACAACTGGGAGTCCAAATTCGGCGGCTCGGCCTGGGAATACGAGGCGCAAACCGGCCAGTACTATCTGCACCTGTTTGACCACACTCAGGCCGACCTCAATTGGGACAACCCCAAGGTACGCGCCGAGGTCTACAAGCTGATGTGCTTCTGGCGGGACAAGGGCGTGGGTGGCTTTCGCCTGGATGTGATCAACCTGATCTCGAAACCGGCGCATTTCCCCCAGGACGACAGCGACGGCCGCCGTTTCTATACCGATGGCCCCAACGTGCATGAGTACCTGCAGGAGATGCACCGCGAAGTGTTTGCCGGCCACGATCTGGTCAGCGTCGGCGAGATGTCGTCCACCAGCCTTGAGCACTGCATCCGCTACTCGCGCCCTGACAGCCAGGAGCTGTCGATGACCTTCAATTTTCATCACCTGAAAGTCGATTACCCGAACATGCAGAAGTGGGTGCGGGCTGATTTCGATTTCCTGCAGCTCAAGGGCATTCTTTCGGAGTGGCAGGTTGGTATGCAGGCCGGTGGCGGCTGGAACGCGCTGTTCTGGTGTAACCATGACCAGCCGCGTGTGGTTTCGCGTTTTGGCGATGACGGTGAACACCGCGTGGTCTCGGCCAAAATGCTCGCCACGGCGCTGCATTTTTTGCAAGGCACACCCTATGTGTATCAGGGTGAAGAAATCGGCATGACCAACCCCGGGTTCGAGCATATCGAGCAGTATCGCGATGTCGAAACCCTGAATATCTATCGCCTCAAGCGCGAAGCCGGGGTGCCTCACGACGAATGCATGGCTGCGATCAAGCAAAAGTCACGGGACAACGGCCGCACGCCAATGCAATGGGATCATCAGGCCAATGCCGGTTTCAGCAGTGTCGAACCGTGGATTGGCATCCCCGCCAACGCGGCGTTTATCAACGTTGAAGACCAGCGCAATGACTCGGCTTCGGTGCTGCATCACTACCGCGAATTGATTGCCTTGCGCCGCGCAGAGCCCTTGCTGCAACACGGTGTATACCGTCTGTTGTTGCCCGAGCATAAGCAGGTATGGGTCTATGTGCGTCAGGGCGATGGCGAGAGTCTGCTGGTGATCAACAACTTCTATGGCACACCCTGCGATATCGAACTGCCTGAAGGAGTGGTTGACGCGGGTATGAGCCAGCGGCTGCTGATCAGCAACTACGACGACTGCCCGGTGCGCAGCAGTCGGATTTCACTGCGTCCGTATGAGTCATTTGCCCTGCATCTGCAGTGATTACCGGTTTTACCCATAACAATAAAAAAGGTCGTTCCATGAAATCTTCACTCAACTACAGCATCTGTATCGCCAGCCTGTGCCTGCTGGCACCGTTGTCGGCCAGCGCTTTGGAGTTCGCCGGGTATTTGCGCAGTGGCGTGGGCAACTCGCTCAATGGCGGCAAGCAATCCTGCTTCAAGCTGCCCGGTGCCGAGGCCAAGTACCGGCTGGGCAATGAGTGCGAACAATACGCCGAGCTGGAACTGCGCCAGGACGTGTACAGCTTTGACGATGGCTCGGTACTGAGCGTCGATGGCATGGCCTCGCTGTACAACCAGTACGACCGCCAGCTGACTTTCCAGGGCGACAACGGTTCGGCGCGTCTGCCGCAACTGTACGCGCAGTGGTCGAACCTGCCGGGTCTCAACGGCGGCTCACTGTGGGCCGGGCGCCGTTACTACAAGCGTAACGACATCCATATTTCCGACTTCTACTACTGGAACCAGAGCGCCACCGGTGCCGGTATCGAGGATGTACTGATCGGTGGCCTGAAATACAGCTACGCCCTGTCGCGCAAAGACAACCTGTACCAGGAAAACTATGTGACTCGCCACGACTTCAACGTGGCCGGTTTCAACACCAACCCCGGCGGTGAGCTGGAGTTGGGCCTCAGTTATCTGGACAAGCCCGAGCGCACTGACGCCCACAGTGGCTGGGCCATTACCGCGCAGCATGTGCAGAGCGAGTTTCTGGGGGGCAAGAACAAGTTTGCCGTGCAGTACGGCGAAGGCTCGGGCACCGGCCTGGGCTATACCGGCGACTTTCGCCTGGATAACAGCAGCAAGCGTTATCGCATCGTCGAGTTTTTCGACTGGCAAGTGACGCCGCGTTTCGGCGGGCAGGTGGAGGCGGTGTACCAGAAGGATTTTCGCCCCGACGGCGGCAATCAGGAGTGGCTGTCTTTGGGCGTGCGCCCGACTTACGCGATCAGTGAGCAGTTCAAGCTGGTCACCGAGCTGGGGCACGATCAGGTCAAGGCCGCGGACGGTACGCGCAAGTTGAGCAAGTTCACTTTCGCGCCCACCTGGTCACCCAAGGGCCCAGGTTTCTGGACGCGCCCGGAAGTGCGTTTGTATTACACCTATGCCAGCTGGAACGCTGCGGCACAGCGCGCCGCCAATGAGTTTGATGCAGGCTCGGCGCTCTCCGACAGCGGTGCATTCGGTTCGGCCCGTCACGGTTCCAACGCAGGTTTGCAAGTCGAGTACTGGTGGAAGTAAGCGAGCTGTCGGGGCTCGCGCTCCATCGGCATTTAACCGAATCAACTGCAGGTGAAGTTATGGTCACATCCCAACAAGTGGAATTGCTGGCACCGCTGTCCGGTGTGCTGATGGCGCTGGATAACGTGCCCGACCCGGTGTTTGCCAGTCGCCTGATAGGCGACGGCCTGTGTATCGATCCGACGTCGCAGGTGCTTTGTGCGCCGCTGGCCGGGGTGATCAGTAACTTGCAACACACCGGCCACGCCATCAGCATCACCCATGCCAATGGCGTGCAGGTGTTGCTGCATATTGGTCTGGATACCGTCAACCTGGGCGGCAAAGGCTTTACGGCGCTGGTCGAGGAGGGCCAGCAGGTGACCGCGGGGCAGGCGCTGATCGAGTTCGATGCAGACTACATCGCCCTGCATGCCCGCAGCCTGTTGACGCTGATGCTGGTGGTCAGCGGCGAACCTTTTGTGGCCCCGTCACCAGGTGGCGTTCTGGTCGAAACGGGCCAGCCGCTGCTGCGTCTGCAACTGGGGCAGGCCGAGACAGTGGCCGAGGTGCAAGCCGGCGATACCCAGCGTTCCCAGCCGCAGCGTCTGCCCAACCCCAACGGCTTGCACGCCCGTCCTGCAGCGGTGCTCGCCCAGGCGGCGAAAGGCTTTGCGGCAACCCTTCATTTGCACAAACAGGGTGAGAGCGCCAATGCCAAGTCGCTGGTAGCGATCATGGCCCTGCAGACGGTTTGCGGCGACAGCGTTTACCTCAGTGCCTGCGGCTCAGATGCCGAGCAAGCGCTCAAGGTGCTGAGTGAACTGCTGGCTGAGGGTTGCGGCGAATCGGTCGTGGCTGTGGCGCCCGAAGCGCAGCCAGTAGCAGTGCCGGAGCCTGTGGCCAGCAACGAATTGCGCGGGGTCTGTGCGTCACCGGGTTCGGCCTTCGGTCATGTTGTGCAACTGACAGAAAGCGTGTTGCAGATCAGCGAACTGGCAACCGACCAGCGCCACGAGCGCGAGCAGTTGCAACAGGCCCTGGCAGGAGCCACCGCGCAGCTGCAAACGCTGTGCGACACCACACAGGGCAAGGCTCAGGCCGAGATTTTCAACGCTCACCAGGAGCTGCTGGAAGACCCCGGTTTGCTGGAGCAGGCTTTCGGGCTGATCGAGCAGGGCAAGAGCGCAGCATTCGCCTGGCAGAGTGCCACACACGAAACCGCGACCCTGTTCAAAGGCCTGGGCAATCGCTTGCTGGCCGAGCGCGCGCTGGATCTGGACGATGTCGGCCAGCGCGTACTCAAACTGATACTCGGGGTTCAGGACTGCGCACTGGAGTTGCCGGATCTGGCCATCCTGATTGCCCAGCAACTGACCCCGTCGCAGACCGCAACCCTGGATACCCGCAAGGTTGCAGGCTTTGCCACGGTCGGTGGTGGTGCCAGCAGTCATGTGGCGATTCTGGCCCGGGCGCTGGGCTTGCCGGCACTTTGCGGTATGTCGCCACAGGTGCTGGCGCTGGCTAACGGAACCGAGGTGTTGCTCGATGCGGATCAGGGGCAGCTGCACCTGGAGCCGGATCCGCAGCGGATCCGCCAGCTCACCCTCCAGCGTGCCCTTCAGCACAAGCGTCAGCAGCAGGATTTGCAGCAGGCGGCACAGCCAGCCAGTACCCGTGACGGGGTACGTATCGAAGTCAGCGCCAATATCGCGTCCCTGGCCGAGGCAGAGCAAGCGGTGAGCCTGGGGGCAGAAGGGGTCGGCTTACTGCGCTCCGAGTTCCTTTATCTGGAACGCAGCAGCCCCCCCAGCCATGCCGAGCAGGTTGCCACTTACAGCGCCATCGCCGGTGTCGTGGGTACCGGGCACAATCTGGTGGTGCGCACGCTGGATGTGGGCGGCGACAAACCACTGGCCTATGTACCGATGGCACACGAGGCCAATCCATTTTTGGGCATGCGCGGAATCCGCTTGTGCCTTGAGCGTCCACACCTGTTGCGTGAGCAGTTCAGCGCGATTCTGGCCAGTGCCGACCTGACCCGTCTGCACATTATGTTGCCGATGGTCACGCAGCTGTCCGAGTTGCGCATGGCCCGCCAGTTGCTCGAGGAGCAGGCGCTGGCGCTGGGGATCAAGACCCTGCCAAAACTGGGCATCATGATCGAAGTGCCGGCAGCAGCGTTGATGGCGGATCTGTTTGCCCCCGAGGTGGATTTTTTCTCCATTGGTACCAATGACCTGACCCAGTACACCCTGGCGATGGACCGGGACCATCCGCGTCTGGCCAGCCAGGCCGACAGCTTGCACCCGGCGGTGCTGCGCCTGATCGCCACCACTGTCAAGGCCGCCCATGCCCACGGCAAATGGGTCGGGGTGTGCGGCGCACTGGCCTCCGAGACGCTGGCGGTACCATTGCTGCTGGGGCTGGGTGTCGATGAGTTGTCAGTGAGCGTGCCGTTGATCCCGAGTATCAAGGCGCGGGTTCGAGAGCTGGATTTCGTCGCGTGCCAGGCCCTGGCGCAGCGCGCGCTGGGCCTGGAGAGTGCCGGGCAGGTGCGGGCTGCATTGCAGCCATTGGTGCAACCCATGACCGAGTTGGAGTCCTGAACATGTTCGATAAAGCGCTTAAAGCATTCTGGAAGGCCCTGACACCCGATCTGGTGGTGGATGAGCCCGCTAAACCGGTGTCGACACTGGATAAAACGGTGCTGGCTGCGCTGGGCGGGAGCGGCAATATCAAGACCGAGCAGCGGGTGGCCTTGACCCGGATCCGTGTGGAGCTGGCCGATATCACCCGCCTGGATCCGCAAGCCCTGCGTGTGGCGGGTGTGCCCGGGATCCTGAGCCTGCCGGGTGGGGTGGTGCATCTGGTGGTGGGGTTGTAAACCCAGTCCTGCGGCCCTTAGGTGGGTGCGGGCTTGCTCGCGATGACAGCACTGTGGTGTACCTGCAACACCGCAGCGATCCAATCACGAGCAAGCCCGCTCCCACAGGCTGTGTTTGCCTGCCAGCTGTGACCCTTCGCCACCCCGCCCTTACTGTTTCGCAATCGCAGGTGTATCGTATTCGCCTTTTGCGGGCCCAACGCCCGCGCCGGATACGAGAGGTAGTTGAATCCATGTCCTTTACCCGTCGACAAATACTCGGTGGTCTGGCCGGCCTGGTAGTGGTGGGTGTTGGCGCAGGAGGCGCTTCGCGTTACTGGCTGGGCAAGGTGGCTGCCGAGAACGCCGGCCACGATTACGAACTGATCAGCGCGCCACTGGACGTCGAGCTGGTGCCCGGCCATATCACCCAGGCCTGGGCGTTCGGTCCATCGGCTCCAGGTACCGAGCTGCGCGTGCGTCAGGGTGAGTGGCTGCGGGTGCGCTTTATCAACCATCTGCCAGTCGCAACCACCATCCACTGGCACGGTATCCGCCTGCCCCTGGAAATGGACGGCGTCCCCTACGTCTCGCAGCTACCGGTATTGCCCGGAGAATACTTCGACTACAAGTTCCGCGTGCCCGATGCCGGCAGCTACTGGTATCACCCCCACGTCAACAGCAGCGAAGAGCTGGGTCGTGGCCTGGTCGGCCCGCTGATCGTCGAAGAGCGCGAGCCTACCGGCTTCAAGCACGAGCGCACCCTGAGCATCAAGAACTGGCACGTCGATGAAGAGGGTGGCTTCCTGCCGTTCAGCATTACCCGCGAAGCGGCCCGTGGCGGTACGGCGGGGCGCCTGTCGACCATCAATGGCAGCCATGTGCCGACCATCGACCTGCCTGCAGGGCAGATCACCCGCGTGCGTATTCTCAACCTCGACAACACCCTGACCTATCGCCTGAATATCCCCGGCGTGGAAGCGATGATCTACGCGCTGGACGGCAACCCCATCGAGCCAAGGCCGCTGGGCAAGGATTACTGGCTGGGCCCGGGCATGCGTATTTGCCTGGCAATCAAGGCCCCGCCCGCCGGTGAAGAACTGTCGTTGCGTGATGGCCCGGTACGGCTGGGCACTTTGCGTTCGGTTGCCAGCACCGATGCAGCGGGCGAGTGGCCACCGGCGTTGCCCGCCAACCCGATTGCCGAGCCCGACGTGGCCAATGCCGAGAAGATCAACTTCAACTTTGAGTGGGTCGGTTCGATGTCCGAGAACCTGGGCCCGGATCAGCCTCCGAGCCTTTGGCAGATCAACGGTGTGGCCTGGGATATCAAGGACAAGACCTGCGCTGACCGACCGATTGCCAAACTCAAGCTGGGTCAGAGCTATATCTTTGAATTGAAGAACATGACCCAGTACCAGCACCCCATCCATTTGCATGGCATGAGTTTCAAGGTGCTGGCCTCCAATCGCAAAAAAATCATTCCGTATTTCACTGACACCTATCTGCTGGGCAAAAACGAACGTGCCCGCGTGGCGCTGGTGGCGGATAATCCTGGCGTGTGGATGTTCCACTGCCATGTGATTGATCACATGGAAACCGGCCTGATGGCCGCTATTGAGGTTTCCTGATGCGACAAGGGCGTCAACCCCTGATTATTGACCGCAGCCGCGATCAAGACTTTATGCGCGAAGCGCTGGCGCTGGCCGCTCAAGGCGCAGCGCTGGGTGAAGTGCCGGTGGGTGCGGTGCTGGTGCAGGACGGTGAAGTCATCGGCCGTGGCTTTAATTGCCCGATCAGCGGCAGCGACCCCAGTGCTCATGCCGAAATGATGGCCATCCGTGATGCAGCGACGGCTGTCAGCAACTACCGGCTGCCGGGCAGCACGCTGTACGTGACGCTGGAGCCATGCAGCATGTGTGCGGGGCTGATCGTGCACGCCCGGGTGGCACGGGTGGTGTATGGCGCGCTGGAGCCCAAGGCCGGGATTGTGCAAAGCCAGGGGCAGTTTTTTACCCAGGGCTTTTTGAATCACCGGGTGCTGTATGAAGGCGGGGTATTGGCTGAAGAGTGCGGGGCGATCCTCAGCGAGTTCTTCAAGGCCAGAAGGGCTCGCTGAGCCCGCTCCCACAGGGGTGAAGGGCGTGTGTTACTTCCTGGCCACAATCACCGCCCGCATTGGCGCCGGCAGGCCTTCGATGGTTTTGCTGTGGTCGTTCGGGTCCAGGTAGTCGCTCAACGACTGGTACTTCATCCACTCGGTGGCACGTTGTTCTTCAACGGTGGTGACGCTCACGTCGACGCAGCGCACATCGCTGAAACCGGCACGGCGCAACCAGCGCTCCAGCGCCGGGATCGAGGGCAGGAACCACACGTTGCGCATCTGCGCGTAGCGGTCTTCCGGCACCAGCACCTGGTTCACGTCACCTTCGATCACCAGGGTTTCCAGCACCAGTTCGCCGCCTTTGACCAGGCAGTCTTTCAATGCCAGCAAATGCTCGATGGGCGAACGGCGGTGGTAGAACACACCCATGGAAAATACAGTGTCGAAACCTTCCAGGTTCGGCGGCAGGTCTTCGAAAGGAAACGGCAGGTGCCACGCCGCTTCCTGCTGCAAAAAGCGTTGCACGGCCTGGAACTGGCAGAAGAACAGCCAGTTGGGGTCGACGCCGATTACGCTGTGGGCGCCTGCGCCGAGCATGCGCCACATGTAGTAGCCGTTGCCGCAGCCCACATCGAGGATGCGCTTGCCCTTGAGGTCGACATGCGGCGCGACCCGCGACCATTTCCAGTCCGAGTGCCACTCGGTATCGACGTGAACGCCAAACAGGTCGAACGGACCTTTGCGCCACGGTGACAGGCCCATCAGGGCTTCGCGCATCTGTGCACGGGTGGCGTCGTCGCAGTCGGTGTCCAGGGTCAGGCCGTTCAACAGGTCGATTTCGCTCGGCTTGACGTCGGGCAAGGCATCCAGCGCGCTTTGCCAGCGCTCCAGGTCGCCGTGGCCTTTCTCCATCTTGACGTCGAGCTGGGCTTGCAGGGTGTTGGCCCATTCAGCCAATGGAGTGCCGGCCAGACGCCGGGCAAGTGGGGACAGATCAATCATGGCAAGGCAATCAACGAGGCAAAGTTAAGACACTGGAACCACGGCACGACTTTCGAGAACCCGGCCGCCAGCAGGCGTTCGCGGTGTTCTTCGAGGCTGTCGGGCTTCATGACGTTTTCGATGGCGCTGCGCTTTTGTGCGATCTCCAGATCGCTGTAGCCGTTGGCGCGCTTGAACGCCACATGCAGATCAGTCAGCAGCCCGTGCTCTTCGGGGTCGCTGAAACGCAGCTTTTCCGAAAGGATCAGGGCACCGCCAGGCAGCAGCGACTGGCGGATACGGCCCAGCAGCGCCAGGCGCTCTTCTGGAGCGATGAATTGCAGGGTGAAGTTCAGCGCCACCACCGAAGCCGGCTCGAACGCCAGGGCCAGGATATCGCCTTCGATGACCTCGACCGGCAGCAGCTCCTGAAACATCGAGTTTTGCCCATTGAGGTACTCGCGGCAGCGCTCGACCATCGCCGCCGAATTGTCCACCGCAATCACCTTGCAGCCTTCAGTGCGCACATGGCGGCGCAGGGCCTGGGTGACGGCGCCCAGTGAACAGCCCAGGTCGTACAGCACGCTGTCGGGCCGGGCGAACTGGGCGGCGAGCACGCCAAGGTTCTCGACAATGGTCGGGTAGCCGGGCACCGAGCGTTTGATCATGTCCGGGAACACCCGCACAACATCTTCGTTGAAGGCGAAGTCTGGCACCTGGGTCAGGGGCTGGGCGAAAATACGGTCGGGTTCTTTGCTCACGGCGGTTCCGGCGGTGGAATTTTCAAAAGGGGCGGCATTTTAGCCAAGTTGGCGCCGGGATGCGCGGTCTGTCTGATAAAGCGTTCAGCGTTTGCCCTGGGAAAACACCGAGGCGGCAATGCCCCACTGGCCCAGCCAGTAACTGAGGATGATCAGGTAGGGCGCGGTGCTGAACGGTTGCACAAAGCGATCGATGCCGATCAGGCTGTCCGAGACTACAAACGCCAGCGCCCCGGCGGCTGCCAGCCAGGCCGAGTGTTTCGGTACGCCGCTGCCGAGGCGGGCGAGGGCGCGCCAGAGCATGGCGCTGATGGCCAGGGCGTAGACGCCCACGGGCACCAGCAAATCGCCCAGACCCTGGCTGGCCATGACACTTAACAAGCTGCCACCGGCAAGCAGTGCCAGGATCAAGGCCGGCACGGCTGCGCGGCGGCAGTCCACCAGGTAGGCCTTGAGATAGGCCAGGTGGGCAAACAAAAACGCCCCAAGGCCAAATACAAACAGGTCCTGTGGCCAGGCCAGCAGAATGTCGCCCAGCAGAGAAAACCCCAGGCCTATGCTGATCCAGTGTCGATAGGGGCTGACAGGCCCGCTGTGCAGCCAGCCGAGCAATGCCAGTACCGGTACGGGCTTGGTCAGCAGGCACAGCACCATGGCGTGCGTGCTGACGCCATAGAGGTAGGTGACAGCACCCATGATCGCAAGGATCAGCCACGCCATATCAGTTCACCGTAATCGGGCAGTCGAACACCTGCGCGGGTTCGGCTTCGGGTTCCCACGGTTGCTGAGAGGTCAGGCGCAGGCGCCCGCTGCCAGGGGCAAATACCTGAAAGCGCCATGTCGATTGACCACCGCTGCCCAGCAACTGGCCATTATCGCTGCTGGTGTAGACCTCCGGGCCGAGGCTGCGCAGCACGCCGCCTGCGGAGTCCTGGATAGCCCAGCGGTAGCCGGTGGTGGGGTTGCTCGGCAACGACAGGATCAGTTGCTGGCCCACATGCAGTTGCTGGGGGCAGTCGCTTTGATCTTCGAGCGTAACGTTGTGTGCAGGCTGTTGGGCACAGGCCGTCAGCAGGCTGAGGCCAAGCAGGGGGATAAGGCGTACAGGGGGCATTGAAGGCTCCGGTCAGGCAAACACAAGGGCGCAGCATAACCCATGAAGGGAGCTGCGCCATTCGTCGCCTGCCGATCAGAAAGAGGCGTGGGGCGGGCTGATGCTGAATTCGCCGCACATCTCCATGCTGTTGCTGTTGTGGTCCAGGCCTTCCATGGTGAACAGCCGGGCGCTGTAGCAACTCTCGACCACGCTCAGGTGCAGGGTGCCGACATCGGCCTGATTCAAGTGATACACCTGGCGGCCATCGATTTCAACGCACTCGATGTAGGACATGGACAGGATGGGGCCGTGTTCGTCTTTTTGGAACCGGTAGATACCCGACTGGATATTGATATCCAGGGTAAACGCAACCGCGCGATAAGCGGTTGAGCCAAAGTCATCGAACTCACCGGTAATGACGATTTTTTTCTGGCTGCTGGCAAAGGTCATTTCCTGCGCGGTAAACGCGGGACGATCCAGCAGTTCGGCCTTGAGTTCTCCCCGGGTTCTGGGGTTGAAGATTTTTTGTCCTGACTCCTTGAGCCTCAGGACATCCGGGTTCTCATATACAGGATGATGAAGTGCCATATTCTTTTCCTGCATTATTTTTGTGGGAATTGGCTCTATTAAGGATGGGAAATGAACAACCGTCTACTGTCATAAATGACAGTAGACGTGTCTAGTACGCGACTTGCGAGGAATTTTGGATCCAATATGCGAACTGTGTTGCTTTAAGCCCGACTTGCCTGATTGGCCGCAGTGAGGCAATCGCAGGCAAGTCAGGGCCTACAAACGGTTTTAAAACAGCACCTTGGCCACATCGGTAAAGCGCTTGGCAAAGTGTACGGTGATGCCTTCCTTCAGATAATCGGGCAGCTCTTCGAAATGCCCGCGGTTCGGTTCGGGCAGAATCAGTTCGTTGATTTTTTGCCTGCGCGCCGCAATTACTTTTTCGCGCACGCCGCCAATCGGCAACACATGCCCGGTCAGGGTCAATTCGCCGGTCATGGCGATGCCTTTTTTCGGCGGCTGATTGCGAGCCAGCGACAGCAGGGCACTGGCCATGGTCACGCCTGCGCTGGGGCCATCTTTGGGCGTGGCCCCTTCAGGCACATGCAGGTGGACAAAAGCTTCATCGAAGAACTTCGGATCGCCGCCAAATTGCTTCAGGTTTGAGCTGATGTAGCTGTAGGCGATTTCAGCCGACTCTTTCATCACTTCACCCAGTTGCCCGGTCAGCTTGAAGCCGCGATTGAGGGTGTGAATACGTGTTGCCTCGATCGGCAGCGTCGCTCCGCCCATGCTGGTCCAGGCCAGGCCGGTAATCACCCCGGTACCGCTGATGACCTGTTCGTTACGGAACACCGGCATGCCCAGTGAAGCTTCAAGGTCTTTGGGGCCGATCTTGATCACGGCTTTGGGGTCTGCCAGCAGCTTGACCACGGCCTTGCGTACCAGTTTGCCCAGTTGTTTTTCCAGCTGGCGCACCCCGGCTTCGCGGGCATAACCGTCAATCACCGCGCGCAGGGCGCTGTCGCTGATGCTCAGTTTGTCTTTGGCCACGCCTGCTTTTTCGAGCTGTTTTGGCCACAGATGACGCTTGGCGATCGCGACTTTTTCTTCCGTGATGTAACCCGAGAGGCGAATCACTTCCATACGATCGAGCAACGGGCCGGGGATCGAGTCCAGGGTGTTGGCGGTACATACAAACAGCACTTTGGACAGATCGAGGCGCAGGTCTAGGTAATGGTCGAGGAAGTCGACGTTCTGTTCCGGGTCGAGGGTTTCCAGCAAGGCCGAAGCGGGGTCGCCCTGGAAGCTCTGGCCCATCTTGTCGATTTCGTCGAGCATGATCACCGGGTTCATTACTTCAACATCTTTCAGTGCCTGCACCAGTTTGCCCGGCTGGGCGCCGATGTAGGTGCGGCGATGGCCCTTGATCTCGGCCTCGTCGCGCATGCCGCCGACGCTGAAACGGTAGAACGGGCGGCCCAGGGACTCGGCGATCGACTTGCCGATACTGGTTTTGCCCACGCCCGGCGGGCCGACCAGCAGTACGATCGAACCGCTGACCGAGCCTTTGTAGGCCCCGACGGCGAGGAATTCGAGGATGCGATCCTTGATGTCATCAAGGCCGGCATGATGGGCGTCGAGCACCTTGCGGGCGTGCTTGAGGTCGAGTTTGTCTTCACCCAGCACGCCCCAGGGCACCGACGACGCCCAGTCCAGGTAGTTACGGGTCACGGCGTATTCCGGCGACCCGGTTTCCAGGATCGACAGTTTGTTGATCTCGTCATCAATGCGCTTTTGCGCCTGGGCCGGCAGGGTCTTGCCTTCAAGGCGCTGCTTGAACTGTTCGATATCGGCGCTGCGATCATCCTTGGTCAGCCCGAGCTCCTGCTGGATGACCTTGAGCTGTTCCTTGAGGAAGAATTCGCGCTGATGTTCGCCGATCTTAAGGTTAACTTCGGCTGAAATCTCTTTTTGCAGCCGCGCTACCTCGACCTCCTTGCGCAGCATGGGCAGCACTTTTTCCATGCGTTTGAGCATCGGCACGCAATCGAGCACCTGTTGCAGCTCGTTGCCGGTGGCAGACGTCAGGGCCGCTGCGAAATCGGTCAGCGGCGACGGATCATTCGGGCTAAAACGATTGAGGTAGTTTTTCAGTTCTTCGCTGTACAGCGGGTTGAGCGGCAGCAGCTCCTTGATCGCATTGATCAGCGCCATGCCGTAGGCCTTCACCTCGTCGGTGGGCTCCTTGGGCTGCTGCGGGTACTCGACCTCAACCAGATACGGCGGACGGTGATGCTTGAGCCACATGCTGATACGCACGCGGCTCAGGCCCTGGGCCACAAACTGCAACTTGCCGTTTTCGCGGCTGGCGTGATGGACCTTCACCAGGGTGCCGTATTCCGGCAGGCTTTTGGTGTCGAAGTGGCGAGGGTCATCAGGGGGCGTGTCGACAAAAAACAGCGCCAGGGAGTGATGGGGGGATTTGCTGACCAGTTCCAGGGTCTCGGCCCAGGGTTCTTCATTGACGATGACCGGCAGCACTTGTGCCGGGAAGAACGGCCGATTGTGAATCGGAATGATGTAAACCTTGTCCGGCAGATTCTGCTCCGGCAATGCCAATTCAGTCCCTCCAGAATGTGGATGGTGTTCGGATTCAGTGTGTTCTACATCGGTGTACTCAGTGGTGTTGTCCGGAAACTCTTGCTGGTCGCTCATGGGGCACCTGCGCAATTGGGTATGGATGTTAGATGGGGCGCGGTGCCAGTGGTTTCAATGGTGAACAGATTTTCATGTGTAAGGAGAAGAAACCCCGTAGACGGATAGGCGGCTACAGGGAATATTCAACTGTGGGAGCCTGACCGACGATCAGGTCATTCTCGTGCCCCTATTTCATGGTCGCTTCGCAATCAAACCCAGCCTCACGCCTTCCTCGGCGGCAGAACAACTGCTTGCACGTCGATTGAAGAAATAATCCGTCAAACCCCCGTGCGATAGGCCTTTGTCGCCAACAACTTGACAGTAGACGGCCCGAAATTAATGGGTGATCTTCTGTCTGCAGCAGTTGGATCCATAACAACAAAGATGGATTGGAAGGCCACCGGTATGGCTTTTTCAAGGAAGTCGCGGGAGCGCTTATGTGGCCATTGGCATTCACTCAATGGATTGAGGGCGCAGCATGAAGTTGCGCAACAGTTTTCAGGCGCGTATCAGCCTGTTTCTTGCCTTGCTCCTGCTGTTGGTGATCGGTGCGGTGTACTTCGCCGTTAAAGCCGTGACCATTACCGTGGCCAGCGATCAGGCGCAAGAGCAGCTCAAGACCGGAACCCGGGTGTTCGAGCGCTTTATGGATCTGCGCTGGCGGCGTATCCAGTACGGCCTCAACTGGCTGACCAATGACTCGGATTTCCGTGAGGCGACGATCAAAGGCAGCCCCTCGCTGATAGAGCACGCCCTGCAGGAGTTCGAGGCGAGCCTGCATGGCAGTGAGCTGTTTGTGCTGAATCTGGACGGCAATATCATCACCAGCACCCTCAAGGGCCTGCCAGCGGGGCAGGCATTTCCTTATGCCAAGGCACTGCGGCTGGCCCGTCGCAACACCCAGACCATGGTCATCGGCATCCTGGCAGGGCGCCCGTACATGCTGGTGCAAGGGGTGGTGCTGGGCCCTTTGCCTGTGGTGCGCGTGGTCTCGGGGATGCCGATGGACGACGTGTTTGCCCATGAATTGAGCTCCCTGAGCAACCTTGAAGTGTCGTTTATGACGGTCAAGCCAGGCGAAAGCGGAATACTGAGCAGCACGCAGCCGGACTTCATGAGCGCCAGCATTATTGAATTCGTGCAGGAGCATACGCCGGGCTCGACAATCCATTTCAGCGAATTCCACGGCCGGCGCTTTCTTGGCCAGATGCTGCAACTCGCCAACTCCGGTGACCCGGGCAACGGCCAAGTCATGGCGGTGCTGCAAAGCCCGCTGGATCAGACGATGCAGGCATTCGACTCGCTGGATCGCAAGTTTCTGTGGATATCCCTGGGGGCTTTGCTGGCTTCATTGCTCGGCGCCTTGTGGCTGGCGCGGGCGGTTTCGCGGCCGGTCAGCCTGTTGGCGGAGGCTGCGCAGCGCATTGGCCGGGGCAACTACGAAACGCCGGTGGAGCTTACACGCAGGGACGAACTGGGGTTTCTGGCCAAGGCGATCAATGCCATGCAAAGCGGGATTGCCGTGCGCGAGCAGCAACTGGCACATAACGCCCTGCACGACCCGCTTACCGGTTTGCCCAACCGCGCCCTGGCCATGGAACGCCTGGGCAGTGCCATCAGCGCAAGGCGCGGCGTGGTGCTGATTTACCTGGGGATCGAAAATTATCGTGTGATCAATGAGAGCTTCGGCCCCGAGGGTGGGGAACGGATCATGCGTGAGTCCGCCCGCGTGATGCTCGACGCTCTGCGTGAGCGCGATACGGCGGCACGCATCACCGGCAACGAAGCACCCAGGTCGATGTGGGTGTTGCGCTGGCTGACAGGTTGTACGCATTGCTCAAGCGTCCGCTGAGCATTGATGGGCACGAGGTGTTGCTGGAAGTCTGCATGGGCATTGCGATCTACCCGCTCAATGGGCGGAGCGCTGAAGAACTGATCAGCCGTGCTGCGATTGCATGCCGGGATGCTGCCGCCTTGCCGGGTTATTTGCAGGTGTATCAGCAGGACCGTGACCTCGCCCACCAACGGCAAATCCAGCTGATCCGGGACTTGCGCAGTGCCGCCAGCGATGGCCAGTTGCAGCTGTATTATCAGCCCAAAATGGATATCCGCAGTGGCCATGTGCGCCAGGCTGAAGCGCTGTTGCGCTGGCAACACCCGGAACTGGGCATGGTCTCGCCGGCGGAATTTATTCCACTGGCTGAGCGCACGGGCAGCATGTTCCTGCTGACGGGCTGGGTCATCGAGGAAGGTATCCGTCAGTTGTCCGCGTGGAACCGCAAGGGCCTGCATATGCAGCTGTCGCTGAATATCTCGGCGGAGGATTTGCACGGTGAAAATCTGTTGATGACTGTCGAGCGCCTGCTCAAGCGTTATCAGTTGTCGGCTGAGCAACTGATATTCGAAATCACCGAAAGCACGGCCATGCGCGACCCCGAACACTCGCTCAACGTGCTGGAAAAGTTGCGTGACGGCGGGATCAGCTTGTCGGTGGATGACTTTGGCACCGGTTACTCGTCGCTGGCGCATCTCAAGCGCTTGCCGGTGCAAGAGCTGAAAATCGATCAATCGTTTATCCGCAACCTGGACGAAACCAGCGAGGACGCGGTGATCGTGCGTTCGACCATCGAAATGAGCCACAACCTGGGGCTCAAGGTGGTGGCTGAAGGCGTGGAGTATCAGCATACCCTTGAACTGCTCGAGCGCTGGCACTGTGATACGGCCCAGGGCTATCTGATCAGTCGGCCAATGGATGCCGTGGCGTTCGAGGCCTGGGTGTGGAAATTGCGGGCAACGGTTTAAAACCGGGCTCACAAAAAAGGCGGCTATCTCTCGATAGCCGCCTTTTTCAATACCAGCTGTAAATCTTACTCAGCCAGTTTGAACGCCATTACATAGTCACCTTTTTTGGTGCCCAGGCCGCCGTGACCGCCCGCCATGACCAGCACATATTGAGTGCCGTCCTTGCCGGTGTAGGTCATCGGGGTGGTCTGGCCGCCAGCAGGCAGGCGACCTTCCCACAGTACTTTACCGTTGCTTACGTCGTAAGCACGCAGGTACTGGTCAAGGGTACCGCTCAGGAAGGCCACACCACCTGCGGTGGTGAAGGTCCCGCCCAGGCTTGGAACACCCATGGACAACGGGATCGGTACCGGCGAGCTGTCACGCACGGTGCCGTTTTTGTGTTTCCAGATCACTTCGTTGTTGGTCAGGTCGACTGCAGCAACATAACCCCACGCCGGTGCCTGGCAAGGCAGGCCCAGTGGCGACAACAGTGGCTCCAGGATCACGCCGTAAGGTGCGCCTTTGTTCGGTTGAACGCCGGAGGTTTCGCCTTTGCGCGGGCCCATTGCAGCCACGTCGGCCTGCGGAACCAGCTTGGAGGTGAACGCCATGTAGCTCGGGTTCAGGAAGGCAATCTGGCGAACCGGGTCAACCGAAATGCCACCCCAGTCAAACACGCCGAAGTTGCCTGGATACACGATCGAGCCTTGCAGCGATGGCGGGGTGTACATGCCGTCATAGCGCAGGGACTTGAAGTTGATCCGGCACAGCATCTGGTCGAATGGGGTTACGCCCCACATGTCGCGTTCGGTCAAGACCGGAGGAATCATGTTCAGGTCAGAACGTGGCTGTGTCGGTGCAGTGTGGTCACCTTCAACAGCGCCGCCCGGGGCCGGAACCTCGGTGATCGGCACAATGGCTTCGCCAGTGCGACGGTCCATCACGTAGATGCTGCCTTGTTTGGTGGAAGCCAGCAGGGCCGGTTTCACGCCATCGGCGGTTTTCAGGTCCATCAGGGTTGGTTGACCACCTACGTCCATGTCCCACAGGTCATGGTGAGTAAGCGGACGGTACCAGCGGACTTTACCGGTGTTGATGTCCAGGGCGGTGATGCCAGCGGCATAACGCTCGGAATCTTCGGTACGGTCGCCACCATATTGGTCAGGCGTCTGGTTGCCCATCGGCAGGTACAGCATGCCGAGGTCTTCGTCGACAGCGAACATCGACCACATGTTTGGCGAGTTACGGGTGTAGGTTTCGCCTTCAGCAATCGGAGTGGTTTTCTCCGGGTTGCCGCTGTCCCAGTTCCATACCAGCTTGCCGGTACGTACGTCGTACGCACGGATCACGCCCGATGGCTCGTCGTTGGAAATGTTGTCGGTCACGTGGCCGCCAATCACGACCAGATCTTTGGTCACGGCAGGTGGCGAGGTGGAGTAGTAACCACCCGGAGCAAAGGTACCGATGTTATGACGCAGGTCTACCGCGCCATTGGTGCCGAAGTCTTCGCACACTTTACCGGTGTCGGCGTTCAGGGCGATCAGACGGGTGTCGGCAGTCGGCAGGAACAGGCGGCGCGGGCACGAGTTGCTGGATGTAGCAGCAGGCTCGGCAGCGCTTTGTTCAGTGCTGACTTTGGCGTAGGCGTTTTCGTCGTGATAAGTCACGCCGCGGCAGGTCATGTGTGCCCAGCCTTTGAAGTTTTCAGCGTTCTGAGTGCTGATCTTCGGATCGTAACGCCAGATTTCCTTACCGGTATCCGGGTCAAGGGCTATGACCTGGCTGTGCGGGGTACACACATACAGCATGCCGTTGACTTTCAGCGGGGTGTTCTCGGCGGTTGTTTCGCCGGGATCGCCTTCGCCAGGGATGTCACCGGTGCGGAATGTCCAGGCTGGTACCAGCTTGTGGGCATTTTGCGGGGTGATTTCTTTCAGCGGCGAGTAACGGTCACCAAAGGCGGTACGACCGTAGGACTGCCAGTCACCATCGGGCATGGCCGGTGCAGCGTTGGTCATGCCAGGTACGGCATCACGGTCCAGTTGGCCTTTGATTTCACCCGGGCTGGTGAACTGGCTGGCCAGTGCAGCCAGACCGGCCAGCACTACGGCAACGCTCAGTGCGCCGGTGGCAACCGGTGCCGACTGACCGCGCAGGACCGGGCGACGGAACCATGGCAGCAGCAGGACGATACCGATGGCGAACCACATGGCCAGACGTGGCACCAGTTGCCACCAGTCCAGACCGACTTCCATCAGTGCCCATACGGTGCTGGCGAACAGTACCAGTGCGTACAGGGTCAGTGCTGCGCGGCGCCCGGCAATCAGCAGTGCGCCCGACAAGCCAAAACCGATCCCGGCCAGCAGGTAGTACCACGACCCGCCCAGCGTGACCAGTTTGATACCCCCGGCCAACATGGCCAGGCCCATTAGCAGCAGCAAGATACCGAGAAGGCTCGGTAGCAGGCGGCTTCGACTGAAAGCACCTTCAGTGCTCATAGTGTGGTTCTCCGTTGCGTTTGAGGTGTTCCCGCGAGGGTGGGGTCTTTAAGGGACGAACCGACGCGGGAGTGAATCAGCTAAATAGGTGTTCGATCACAACCTTCAAGGTTGTTGTCGCAGTCCGTTTGTCAGAACGCACTTTGAATTTTCAGACCGCCAATCAGTGCGTCATCCAGCTGGCTGACGCCGCCCGGGTGGCGGATGTACTGCAGGTTCGGTCGAACGGTCAGCCAGTTGGTGACGTGGATGCCGTAGTACAGCTCGGCGCTGTATTCAGTGTCCTGGGGAGGCAGGTAGTCCGGGTTGTCGAAATCGTAGATGGCGCGGGCCTGGTTAGTGGCCTGGGCGTTCTTGCGATAAGCCGGGTTGACGTGAACGCGCGCCATGGCAAAGCCGATATCGTCCTTGGGACGGGCATCGAACACGCCTTTGTAGACGACGCCAGCCTGGACGTAGTTGTCCACGGCGTTGGTTTTCTTGTCGTGCATGGTGGCATTGGCAAACACACTCAAGCCCCTCGACTGGTCGCTGGCGCGGGTAGTGAGCTGTTGTTGCACACCCAGCCACATCCCGTGTTTGCTTGAACTGCTGCGATACGCTTCACCGGTCAAGGCTGCTGGCTGGCCGTTGGCATCTTTGTAAGCATCTGTTGCCTTGGCATTACTGTAGTAGTAACCCGCGCGGTATTCCCCTGGCAGGCCATTAATTTTTGGCGTCCACACCAGTTCGATCGGCAGTACTGCGCCCTGGGTGCCGCTGCCGCTGAGCTTGAAGCCGTTGCCGCGATCCAGGTTGGACGGGTTTTGCTCATAGGCACCGACCTGTGCGTACAACTCGGGGGTCAGGTGATACTTGACCCGCAGGGCCCACTGGCTGACGGGCCAGTTGTACCAGATGCTGCCGGCCCAGTTGCCCACCTGTGAACCGCAGAACGCCAGGTTCTGGAAATCGCAAGGGAACGAGTTGAAATCTTCGCCCTGACCAAAGCGGCCGACTTTGATGTCGAGCTTCTGGTCAAAGAATTTCTGCTGGTACCACATTTGCGTCAGGCGCGTGGTCTGGCCACGGCCCCAGACTTCCTGGGCCGAAGTGAAACCGCCCACCCGTGGATCGTTGATGCGGTCATTGCTGATGTTGTTGCCGCTGCGATGGGTGATGGTCAGCTGAAATTCAGCGTCGTCCCAGCCCAGGATCTTTTGCAGGTCCAGGTGCGTGCCCAGGCCGAACTGGTCGCTGTAGCGCGCCGTGCGGTCATGGTCATAGCCGCCGTGCAGGTTGGAGCCGACTTCGCCTACATAGTCGAGGGAAAAGGAGTAACCCTGCTTTTCCAGTTCGCTACGGGTACCACCCCAATCGCCGAGCATCCACTTGGAGTCAGCGTCAAAGGCGGGGGCCGCCTGCACGCAAGTAGCCAGGCCCAGAGCGGTAATGCCGCCGATCAAAGCCAGAGCTTTTTGCCCGGCAACAGGAAGCAGCGCGCTGTGTTTGCGCATATTCAGGAATGTGGACATAGGTCGAGATGCGAGTCTTTATAGGTATGGCTGTGGCAGTGGGTAGCGCTGTCTTTGAGGGCAGGGCTGACACTTCAGAGTTAAGGGCAGAATGAATCGTTTCAGCCCTTTATGCGGAAATGATAAAGCCCCGAAACGTTTAGAAACAGCACTTTAAGTGACATGGATCATTTCTGATTCAGTAACAGTGTGCTGCGACGGTTCGTCCCAGGGCTCTTTTGTCGCGCCCCGACTTGATTGGAGGCCGTGTATTTACTGCTGTGCAGCTTAGAACGTGGTGCGCAGGCCTACCTCGATACCGCGCCCCGGTGCGGGGGCGATGTCACGTAAAATAGAACTGGCATAACGCACGGTCTGGTTGGTCAGGTTGTCGCCTTTGACAAACGCCAGCCACTGGCTGCTGCCCACATCGAAGTGATAACCGGCACTGGCGCCCAGAGTGGTGTAGCCATCAGTGCCCGATTCGTTGGCCGGCACACGGCCCTGATTGCTGGCATGTTCGACGTCAACCCGCGCTTGCCAGCGGTCCATTTCCCACAGCAAGCCGCTGCTCAGGCGCAGCGGGGCAATCCGCGGCAAGGCTTCGCCGGTGTCGAGGTTGGTGGCGCGGGTGTAGTCGCCCGACAGTTCCAGTGCAAACTTGCCATAGGCACTTTCTCCGAGCTTCCAGTGATCCTTGGCCTCAAAGCCGGTGAAACGCGCCCTAACCCCGGAATAGGTGTATTCCGGAATGCCGTCGGCGTCTGGCTCGCCTTCGTCGTTCAGTGTACGACCTGTACCCAGCAGACCGATGTAATTGGAGAAGTGGCTGTAGAACACCCCGATGCTGCCATTGTGGGTGTCATTGTCGAAGCGCAGGGCCAGGTCGCTGGATACGGCTTTTTCCTTCGACAGATTGGCGTTACCTACTTCATAGGTGCCGGTAGCGACGTGGGCGCCATTGGCGTACAGCTCGTAGAACGTTGGTGCGCGTTCGGTATAGCCCAGGGTGGCCGCCAGCGACCAGATCGGGGTGAGGGTGAACACGGCGCCTGAAGACAGGCTGCCCGCCGTGAAGCTCCTTGAACGGTCCGCCGCGGCAAAGCGCTCATTGCCCTTGGCGTCCGGGTCGACCACGGTGCGCTCAAGGCGCCCGCCGAGGCTCAGTTTGAGGCGCTCGGTGGCCTGCAGTTCTTCAAGCACAAACAGGGCGCCGCTGTTGGTGTCGGTTTGCGGTACGAAAGCTTCTTCACCAAGGGCCGAAAATTCGTTGCGATTGACCTGTGCGCCAATGACACCCTCAACCGGGCCGATCGGTACATGGCGGGCTTCAACGCGGGCTTCGTAGCCCTTGTTCTTGAACGTGGTGCCGACTTCGCCGCCCTCGATTTCGCGGTGCTCGTAATCGGTGTAGCCGGCATCTATTTTCAGCGAGCTGAACGGGCCTTGCAGGTTGCGGATTTCGGAGGCAAAGGCGTAGTGATCCTGCTTCATGCGGATGCGTACGTCCTGCTCGGCCGGTGAGCCGTAGTTGGCGTCGTAAGTGCTGTACGACAAGCCTGCGTAACCATCTTCCCAGGTGTAGGAACCGCCCACGGCACCGCCGTCCTGCCGGCCATTGCTGTTACCCAGACGGCCTTTTTTCTCGTCACCGTCTTCGCTTTCGGGGGCATGACGGCTGCGGGCATAGCCGGGGATTTTCAGGTCGTTGAACTCGCGGGCGTTGGCATCCAGATGCAGGGCGAAGGTGCCATCACCGGCTTCCAGCTTGCCCGCGCTGCTGCGGGTGGTGTCGGCACCGCCGTAGCGCAGTTCGCCTGCCCCGTGAATGCCGTCGATGGCGGTAGTGGGGATACGGTTGTCGAAGGTGTTGACCACGCCGCCGATGGCGTTGCCGCCGTACAACAGGGCGGCAGGGCCGCGAACAATTTCGATTCGTTCGACGTTGACCGGGTCCAGCGGTACCGCGTGGTCATAAGACAGCGATGAGGCATCCAGAGCGCCGACGCCGTTGCGCAAGATGCGAATACGGTCGCCATCCAGGCCGCGAATGATCGGTCGGCTAGCGCCCGGGCCGAAGTAGGACGAAGACACGCCGGGTTGTTTGTTGAGGGTTTCGCCCAGGCTGCCTTGCTGATTAAGGGTCAGGTCGTCGCCTTCCAGTACCGTTGTGGGTGAGGCCAGCTGGGTGTTGCCCAAGGGGTTGCCGGTAATGACTTGCTGGGGCAGATCGAGGGCGTAGGCCGGGGAGGCGAGCAGCAGTGCGGTGGCGAGCGGCGTTAGACGAAGGCGACGCAAGTGACGCGGGAGTGCAGGGGAGGACATTACAAGTTCCTTGGCAGGGTGACGAAAGAAAGCGGCGCTGAGCGCTCTTTGACTGGACAGGTATAGTTACAATATAACATCACTTTAATCTGTCAAAGCGGAACTTTCATTTCTGCCCCGGGACACGGCTAGACTGGTTGCTTGGCGAATGCACTTCCCCCTGAGCAGGTGCTCGGCTAAGGTGCGCGGCTTTCTCTCTTTTGCTTTAAAGGCCCGGCATGACTGAACCCAACAACAACCCATTGCACGGCGTGACGCTGGAACAGATCCTCACTGCGCTGGTGGCGCATTACCAGTGGCAGGGGCTGGCCGAGCGCATTGATATTCGCTGCTTCAAGAGCGACCCGAGTATCAAGTCGAGTTTGACGTTCCTGCGCAAAACCCCTTGGGCGCGGGAAAAGGTCGAAAAGCTCTATGTGAAATACGCCCGTACCAAGCGCGAGCTTTGATCGGCACATGAGTGCGTTGTCCAGGCACAGGCTCTGCCTGCTGCTGGCGATCCTGGGCTGGAGCGGCCTGGCGATTCAGCTTGAGCTGGTACTGTTCGCCCGCTGGCAGAGCGGTGCGAGTGTGGTGGGTGGGCTGGTGAGCTATTTCAGTTTTTTCACCATTTTGACCAACACCCTGGCCGCCAGCGTACTGACCTGTGCAGCCGATACCCCCCCGTCAAAAGGCAGGGCGTTTTTCTTGCAACCGTGGGTTAGCAGCGGCATTGCTGTCAGCATTATCGTGGTGGGAGCGGCGTATAGCCTGTTGCTGCGCCAACTCTGGCAGCCTGAAGGTCTGCAATGGCTAGCCAATGAGATATTGCATGACGTGATGCCGGTGCTGTTTACGCTGTACTGGTGGTTTTACGTGCCCAAGGGATTGTTGCGCGTGAGCCATATCGGACTCTGGATGCTGTATCCGCTGCTGTATTTCGCCTACATCCTGTTGCGTGGGCACCTGCTGGGTGTGTACCCGTATCCGTTTGTCGATGTCGAAAAACTGGGCTATTGGCAGACGTTTATCAATGCTGGCGGAATTCTGGCGGGGTTTGTGGCGGTGGCATTGGGGGTGGTGGCGGTGGATCGTCTCAGGGGGCGCAAGTACTTGTAGCAGCTGCCGAAGGAACGAGGCTGCGTTCGGCTGCGAAGCAGTCGTATACACTGAGAACCGGGGTTAACTGGCTCAGCGTGGTGTCTGATATTGCGACGACTACGTCGCCGAACCCAGCCACGTTCCTTCGGCAGCTGCTACGGGGTGTAGGAGCAATTACTCTTCGGTACTGCCATCCAGGCGCCAGTAGCCCACAGCCTTGACGAATTCTTCGTTCAGGCCGTGGGTGTCCAGCAGCACTCGGCGCACTTTGCGCGACAGCGCGCTTTCGGTGGCCACCCAGGTGTACAGCGCACCTTCGGGGATGCTCAATGCTTCGACGGTTTTAAGCAGGTCCTCGCCCGGTACATCACGGTGTACCCAGATCACGTCAACCGCTGCGGCGCTGTGCAGGGGTTGTTCTTCAAGCGCGTTTTCGACCTCGATCACCACCAGGGCACGGCGGTTGGCAGGCAGCTCTTCAAGGCGCCGGGCAATGGCCGGCAGCGCGGTTTCGTCACCGATCAGCAGGTAGCTGTCAAAGATGTCCGGTACTACCATCGAACCGCGCGGCCCGCCGATATGCAGATACTGCCCGGGCGTGGCCTGGGCGGCCCAAGTGGCTGCCGGGCCGTCACCGTGCAGGACAAAATCGATGTCCAGCTCAAAGGTGTTCAAGTCAAAACGGCGTGGGGTGTAGTCGCGCATCGGCGGCATTCCACCTTTTTGCCCGGCGCTCAGTTCCAGGGTTTCCAGCGCTGCCTGTTCTTCGGCGGTCTGCGGAAAAAACAGCTTTACATGGTCATCGCTGCCCAGGCTGACAAACCCCGTCAGCTGTGGGCCTCCCACGGTAATTCGGCGCATGCGCGGGGTCAGGTCGACCACGCGCAGCACTTCGAGTTTACGACGTTTGATTTCATGCATGACCCGGTGAATGGTCTGGGGTGTGGCAGCATTCATTCAGCGTTCTCCTGCGCAGGCTGGGCAGATACAGGGCCATCGACGATGGCTTTGGCGGTGTTGTTGAGCAAGTCGCGTACCCGCAGGATTTCTGCCGGGCTCCAGCGACCGTGGTGCATTTGCAGGGCATGGCGCAGGTTGTGCACCGCCTCGTGAATCTCGGCCGGGCGATCATGGCCGCGCAGTGAGCGCTTGCTGACGTCGATGCGCATCCGCACGCCATCGAGTGCTACCGCCTGATCGGTCAGGTACTGGCGACCGGCATCGGTCACGGTATAGCGTTTTTTTCCGCCTTCGGCGTCGCCCTGAATCAGCTCGCTCTCTTCAAGGAAGGTCAGCGTGGGGTAGATCACGCCAGGGCTGGGGCTGTAGGCACCGTCGAACAAACCTTCGATCTGGCGGATCAGGTCGTAGCCGTGGCAGGGCTGCTCGGCGATCAGCGCCAACAGCAATAATTTCAGATCGCCCGGGGCAAAAACCCGGGGGGCGCGGCCACCGCGTTCGCGACCGGGGCGTTTCTCGAAGCCGTCTTGACCCGCGCCATGTTCGCGGTGATGGGGATGATGGTCTCTCATTGTCTTTTCGCTCTCTCATTAAGTTAGACATAACTTAAGATATATCTTAAGGAATGTAAAAACCCAGTCGACGAACGGTAATGATTCTCAATGGGAGCGCTCCCACAGCTTGGCTATTTCGCTGCGGTGTGTACTGGCGCAGGTGCCAGGCACAAGGTGTTGGTGCCTGGTTGCAGATACGGCGTAAGGATCGGTGCCATGCCCTTGAGCACTTGCACCGGCAGTGCCGAGGTGAATTTGAAAGCCTCGGCCGAGCGTCCGGGAACGAACGCAGTCAAGGTGCCGAAGTGATGCTCGCCGATATAAAACACGAAGGTCGCCGTGCGATTGATCGACTTGGAGCTAAGGATACGTCCGCCAGCACCCATGCTTTCGATGCGGTTGTCGCCGGTGCCGGTCTTGCCGCCCATGGCCAGGGGTGTGCCGTCGTCGAGCTTGAAACTGCCCGATACCCGTCGCGCCGTACCGGCATCCACCACTTGCGACAGGGCTTCGCGCAGTGCCGTGGCCACTTCGCTGGGCATGACCCTTACGCCTGCGTCAGGGTCGTTGACCAGGCGGGTTTCATAGGGAGTATCTGCGGCGAAATGCAGGGTATCAATGCGTAATACCGGCAAACGTACGCCATCGTTAAGGATAATGCCCATCAGCTCGGAAAGTGCCGCCGGGCGATCCCCCGAACTGCCCAGTGCGGTGGCGAGAGACGGCACCAGGTGGTCGAAGGGGTAGCCGACTTTTTGCCAGCGCTGATGGATATCAAGGAAGGCTTCGATCTCCAGCATGGTGCGGATGCGGCTGTCGCGGGCGCTCTTGTGCCTGCTTTTAAACAGCCAGCTGTAAACTTCCTGACGCTCATGTTCGCTGGCGTCGACAGCTTGCTGGAAGGTGGCCTGCGGGTTATTGAGCAAATACCCCAGTAACCACAGATCCAGCGGATGGACTTTGGCGATATAGCCTTGGTCAGGCAGGTTGTAAGCGCCGGGGCCATAGCCTTGGTACAACTTGTCCAGACGCTCGTCGGTGATCTTGTCGTTAGTCAGATGCGAGCGCACGAAGCGGTTGAAGGTAGCCTGATCGGCATGGGGGAACAGGTAACGATGCACTGCCGACATGCGAATGGCGGTGGGGTGCATGCTGTCCAAGAAGGTATCAAGGCGGGCCTTTGAGTCTTTCCCGCGGTATTTTTTCCAGAACTTAAGCATGAAGGTGGTGCCTTCGCGGTCGGCGAAACGACTGAGGTATTCCTGGCGCATCGGGTTGCTGTCGTCACTGAGCAGGTCCGCGTTATTGCTCGGCGACTGATAGCTGGTGTAGCGCACCACGTCGCGCATCAGGCGCACAAAGGGGAGGTTGATCGACTCACGGATCGAATCGCGCAGCGTCGCGATGCGGTTGTTGTCCTGGCTGCGAAAGTTGTGGAAGTGATGCATACCGCCACCGGTAAAAAAGCCTTCGCCGGGGTTGGCCGAGTACTGACGGTTGAGTGCGGCATCCAGCATGGGTGTCAGTTGTGCACCAGGATTTTCGATCAGGTACGCCAGTGCCCAGCGGGTCAGCGGATCCTGGTGGGTGATGGGGATTTTTTTCAGCGTCGTGCCAGGCTGGCCGCCGTAACGGTCATGCAGCTCGGCAATGATCTGCAGATAGGTGGTCAACACCCGCAGTTTGGCGGTGGAGCCCAGTTCCAGTTTGCTGCCTTCATTTATATCGAAGGGCTGGTCGGTGCTGTCGGTCTGTACCCGGGCGCGGGCGCCGTCCGGCGTAAGTTCAAACAGGGTGAAGCTGTAGCGCACTTGCGCGGTACTGGTGGGCGTTAGCAGGTAGGGGCCGAGCAGGCCGATTTTGCCGGCAAATGCCGGGTTTGCCAGCTGGCGCAGGTAGTCACTGACCTGGCCCTGCAAGTCGCCCTGCAAGGTGCTGGTGGCAGACAGGTCCAGGCGGTCGAGGTCATACAGCGGGCGTTTGAGCAGCACCGAAAGGCGGCTGCGGGCTACGCTGATGCCCTTGTTGGTTTCATTCGGTTGCAGGGTTGGCGCCTGCGCCCAGTCGCGGTAAGTCACGCGGCTGGCCAGCGCGGCGGCGGTCAGGGCCGGGTCGACCACATTGTTCTGCGCCAGCAGGCGGATATGGCTGTCGGTCAGTTGCGCGAGCTCATCACGGCCCTTGGCCAGGTAGTGTGAGGGCCGACGTTGGGCGATCATCAGCGACAGCACTTCACGCAGGGCCAGGCCTCTTGATGCGAGGCTTTTTGGGTCAGTGGCGGTACTGCTCAGTTGCTGGTTGATCTGATTGAAGTCGGCGCCGTACCACACCCGCAACCCTTCGGCCATGCCGTGAACCTCGCCGTGGCCAGGCACCGCCGACAGTGGCACGCTGTTGAGGTAATCACGCACCACCTTTTGCCGGGCTGGCAGGGTTTGCGGGCCGTTCTGATAGGCACGCACGCTGGCAGAAACCATCTGGCGCAATTTTTCGCCGCCTGAGAGCGTCAGCCCATCGGGAGAGTGCCGATACTTTTCCAGTTGGGTGGCCAGGGTACTGCCGCCCGCAGATTGCCCCGGCAAGTGCAGCAGTTTTGCAGCCTGGGAGTAGGCCGCCATGGCAAAGCGCGGCCAGTCCACGGCAGGGTTGGCCTGGGGTTCATCAGGGTTGAGCAGGTTGCGGTTTTCGATAAACAGCAAACTGTGAACCACCAGCGGGGGGATGCTTGCAAAGCTGGGATACAACTGTTGCGGGTACTTGTACTGATAAAGCGAACTGCCAGCGCAGTCGGTGATCGAGAGTCCGGTCTGAATTTTTTCTGAATAGGGTACGAAAAACCCTTTCTCGCTATAGCTCAAGAGCGCTGGTGAAAAGCGGCTTTGTTGAGTAATGACGTAATCACGTTTTTGAAGGCGTGCCAGAAAGTCGCCCAGTGCGCTGTAACCCAAGCGTTTATCGAAAGGGCCTGCGCCGGGATAAAGCATCGCGTTGCTGGGCCCTTCGTGCATCGAATAGCTGAGCGACGCAGCAAAACGGCTGAACTCGCGGGCTTGCAACTTGGAACTGCGCACCTCCTGGGCCATCACAAACCACAGCACAACCAGGACGGCCAGCACCCCAAGCCCGAGCACAAACCATCCATAACGCCTGGGCTCAGGAGGTTGTGGCGCAGGTGCGGCATCGTCCGTTACAACTGATGACACCCTCGTCTTGCTGGAGTTGGAGTTCCACAGTACGCCCATAGTCGACAGATCCAGGTACGCATATTGGTTGCGCTTGATAGAAGCGTAGACGCTGGCAGATTCGGGTGAAAAATTTGTGAGGCTTATCTGGTGTTTCTATAGGCACGGTCTGCTGAATGGCTCTCATAAATCCAGGGTCGGGATGCATCCACAACTTGGCTTACCCATGTAAGTGCAGGAATAGAGCCTTTGCGGGAGGTAAATAGGTCCTAGGTAGGGGCATGACTGTGCACCAACGCTGTGCAATACTCGCCGCCGATCTCAGCAGGGCATTTCTCTTTTGACCTACCGACCTACAAGGTCCAGGCCGGTCAGGGGGGCAAGACAGGTAACCCGCCCGTCTTTTCGAACGCTCTGTTGATGGATACCCAATAACAATACGAGGTTGTACTTTTATGCCAGTCGGCAACCACCAGCCCCACGCAGATAGCGTGCAGGGCGGTCCACTCAAACGCGAACTGGGCGAGCGCCACATTCGCCTGATGGCGCTTGGTGCCTGTATCGGCGTAGGCCTGTTCCTGGGCTCGGCCAAAGCAATCGAAATGGCCGGCCCGGCCATCATGCTGTCCTACATCATCGGCGGCCTGGCCATTTTGGTGATCATGCGTGCACTGGGCGAAATGGCCGTGCACAACCCGGTAGCCGGTTCGTTCAGCCGCTACGCGCAGGACTACCTCGGCCCGTTGGCCGGGTTTCTGACCGGCTGGAACTACTGGTTCCTGTGGCTGGTGACCTGTGTCGCGGAAATCACCGCCGTGGCGGTGTACATGGGCATCTGGTTCCCCGATGTGCCGCGCTGGATCTGGGCCCTGGCGGCGCTGATCAGCATGGGCTCGATCAACCTGATCGCGGTCAAGGCGTTTGGCGAGTTCGAGTTCTGGTTTGCCCTGATCAAGATCGTCACCATCATTGCGATGGTCTTCGGCGGTATCGGCATTATCGCGTTCGGCTTCGGCAATAACGGAGTCGCTCTGGGTATTTCCAACCTCTGGGCTCACGGTGGTTTTTTGCCCAACGGGATCCAGGGCGTATTGATGTCCTTGCAGATGGTGATGTTCGCCTACCTGGGCGTCGAGATGATCGGCCTGACTGCCGGCGAAGCCAAGAACCCGCAAAAGACCATTCCGAGTGCGATTGGCTCGGTGTTCTGGCGCATTCTGCTGTTCTACGTCGGCGCACTGTTCGTGATTCTGTCCATCTACCCATGGAACGAAATCGGCACCTCGGGCAGCCCGTTTGTAATGACCTTTGAACGTCTGGGCATCAAGACGGCAGCAGGCATTATCAACTTTGTGGTGATTACCGCGGCATTGTCGTCGTGCAACGGCGGCATTTTCAGCACCGGTCGCATGCTCTACAGCCTGGCGCAAAACGGCCAGGCCCCGGCCAACTTCGCCACCACTGCGAAAAACGGTGTGCCGCGTCAGGCGTTGCTGCTGTCGATTGCCGTGCTGCTGCTGGGGGTTGTGCTCAACTATATGGCGCCGGAGAAGGTGTTTGTCTGGGTGACGGCCATTGCCACCTTTGGCGCAATCTGGACCTGGTTGATGATCCTGCTGGCGCAACTGCGCTTTCGCAAGAGTCTGAGCCCGCAGGAAGCGGCAGCCCTGAAGTACCGTATGTGGTTGTACCCGTACAGCTCTTACGCGGCATTGGGGTTCTTGTTTATGGTGGTCGGGTTGATGGCCTACTTCGAAGAAACCCGAATCGCACTGTTTGTAGGCCCAGCCTTCCTGATCCTGCTGACCGTGCTGTTCTATGTGTTCAAGCTGCAGCCTACGCAGCGCACGCAGACTCACTGACAATGTGGGAGCGGGCTTGCTCGCGATAAAAGCACCTCGGTTGGTCAGACCAACCGCGGCGTTTCCATCGCGAGCAAGCCCGCTCCCACAACAGCTTTCGCTACTTGCGGTTCAGACGCTTGTTCCAGTCCAGCCAGGCCGCCAGCACGGCCATGATCCCCACGCCCATCAGGGCGCTGAATACCTTTACGACAAACCCGTCACCGCCCAGCGCATTGAGCATGTCAGCCAACGGCGCCAGGATCACTCCCAGACAGAACACTTCCAGCGAATAGCGGCCCATGCGGCATGCCTGGCGGGCCACCCGGTTATTCAGCCAGTTGCCGTGGGGCACCACTTTGGCCGCCACATAAGCCAGGGCCAGAAAATGCAGCAGGCGTACCGGTGAAAGGTTGGTCTTGCTGATCGGGTACAGGTACTCGCCCAGCCAGAGCGGCATGAGCGCATCGTGAAACTGCGGCCATCGCCATGACAGTGCCAGCAGGCCGGTCACCAGCAGATAGAGTACTGCTCCCAAAAACACCGGTTGACGCGACAGGGGACGGTTTTGCGCAGCCTTGGGTTGCTGCCCGTGGATCGCTGCTGCACCGCCCAGAATAAACAGAAACTGCCAGGCCATAGGGTTGAAAAACCACACGCCGCCTTCCTGAGCCGCGAGGTTCCACACCGGCGCCAGCAAGTACAGGGCCAGGGACGCGGCAACCACATAGCCTGCCTTGCGCAGCAGCATCGGCAGCACCAGCGGCAAACCCAGCAACAGCACGATATACAGCGGCAGCGGGTCCATCAGGTTGGGTTTGAAGCGCAGCAGCAGTTCGTCGGTGAGGGCCTGTTGCGGATTGCTCAGGAAGTACTGCAGGCCCATTTCCTGCACCAGGTCACGGGTTTCGACATGGTTGTTGGCAAAAAACACGATGCCCATCAGCACCGCCAGCAGGAAGATATGCACCACATACAGCACCCAGGCGCGGCGCAGGATCTTCACGCTGGCGACCAACAAACCGTCACGTTGAGCGATTTTGCCGTAGGCCAGCACGGCGGCATAACCGGCCAGGAATACAAAAATCTCCGCAGCATCGCTGAAGCCGAAATTGCGCACCGTAAATTCGGCCAGCGGGTTGTGCGGGATGTGGTCCCAAAAAATAAAAATCAGCGCCAGCCCGCGAAAAAAATCGATGCGGTGGTCGCGTCCGTTCAGCGTCACGGCGAGTACTCAAACAAAGGGTTTAATTAAGACCGACGGGCGCAGCGGAGGTTGCGCGCCGCGTATCGGCGGCGCGCAGGGTGATGGTATTACGGGTTAAATGCAAAGGTTGGATATTACTGAATGTCTCGAGCTACTGCTCGAACACACCCGCCAGCGCCTTATTTCAGCGCGGCCTGCTGGTGGGCCGTCAGGCCGCCGCTATTTCGTTGGCCTCAAAGCTGTCCGAACGGGCCATTTGCCACATGCGCGAATAGAACTCGCCATTGACCTCGCCGGTGAGCAGTTCGCCGGGCTTGAGGAACACATGCAACTGTGAGAACAGTTTGATTTCGGTGGCGGACATGCGTCGTACCAGGTGCTTGGCCTTGAGCTGCGCCGGATGCTCCAGGCCAGCCGCAGCCAGCATTTCGGCCAGGGCCTTGAGGGTGTTCTGGTGGAACTGCACAACCCGTTGGGCCTTGTCCGGCACTACAAGCGCTCGCTGGCGCAAGGTGTCCTGGGTGGCCACGCCGGTGGGGCACTTGTTGGTATGGCAACTCTGCGATTGAATGCAGCCAATGGCAAACATGAAGCCTCGCGCCGAGTTGGCCCAGTCGGCACCGATGGCCAGCACGCTGGCAATATCGAATGCGCTGACAATCTTGCCGCTGGCGCCGAGCTTGATCTTGTCACGCAGGTTCAGGCCCACCAGGGTGTTGTGTACGAACAACAAGCCTTCGCGCAGCGGTGCGCCAATATGGTCGGTGAATTCTACGGGCGCCGCGCCGGTGCCGCCTTCCTTGCCATCAATCACGATAAAGTCCGGCAGGATACCGGTTTCCAGCATGGCCTTGGCAATGCCCATAAACTCCCACGGGTGACCCAGGCAAAACTTGAAGCCCACGGGCTTGCCGCCGGACAGCTCACGCAACTGCGCGATAAATTGCATCAGCTCGATAGGCGTTGAAAAGGCGCTGTGGCGCGAAGGCGAGATGCAGTCTTCACCCATGGGCACACCGCGGGTTTCGGCGATTTCCGCGGTCACTTTATGCTTGGGCAGGATACCGCCATGGCCTGGTTTGGCGCCCTGGCTCATTTTGATTTCAATCATCCGCACTTGTGGCGTGCGAGCCTGGGCGGCAAAACGCTCAGGGTCGAAACGCCCGTCCGAAGTGCGGCAACCGAAGTAGCCACTGCCCAGTTCCCACGTCAGGTCACCACCATGCTCACGGTGATAGGAGCTGATACTGCCTTCACCCGTGTCGTGGGCAAAGTTACCGAGCTTGGCACCCTGATTGAGGGCGCGGATGGCGTTGGCGCTCAGTGAGCCAAAGCTCATGGCTGAAATATTGAAGATCGACGCCGAGTACGGCTGGCTGCATTGCGGGCCGCCCACCACGATGCGAAAGCTGCTGGGGTCGGTCAACGGGGCCGGGCGCATGGAGTGGCCGATAAATTCAAAACCGGGCTGGTAAACGTCAACCAGAGTGCCGAAAGGCTTGTCGGCACTCTCATTCTTGGCTCGTGAGTACACCAGCGAACGTTGCGCCCGTGAGAAGGGCAGCGCATCGCTGTCAGATTCCAGCAGGTATTGGCGAATCTCTGGGCGGATGGCTTCCACCAGATAGCGAATATTGCCCAGGATCGGGTAGTTGCGACGCACGGCGTGGGGGCTTTGCAGCAAATCGAAAATCCCCAGCAGGCTCAAGGCCAGTGACACGGCCGTGAAGGGCCACAGCCACTCATGGTGCATAAAGGGCAGGCTGGCGAGGGTGAAGATGACGCAGAATGCAAAAAACGCATAACGGCTTAACAGTGACAGGCTCATACGGTTTCCTGTTTCAGGCTGGTCTGTTCCGCCAGGCGGCGATGCCTGGCGTGGTCAAGAACAGAAAAAGGACAATAGAACCCTCTCTTTGAGTCGGAGGTTTGCTGGGGGGAGTGTTGGTCATCTATCAAGCAAATGCCAACTCCCTGTCAGATTATTCATTGAACGGGATTTCATCTGTGGCAGCATCCCGACCAAAGTCGGGCACTTCATACAGAAGGCTCGGGTAAAAGTGACATCTGTGTATTTTCAGGGGCGTTGGGTCGTGCAATCCTTCTTGACCTTACTGTTTTGTTGGCCGAAATCCGTGACCTCATTTGAACCCGCAACCTCCAGAATCATTCGTATTGCCGCTGCCGTAGTGATTGGCCTCGATGGGCGGACCCTGCTGGTGCGCAAGCGCGGCACCCAGGCCTTTATGCAACCCGGCGGCAAGATCGATGCCGGTGAGCAGCCGGTCGACGCCCTGGCCCGTGAGCTGGAAGAGGAGCTGGCTTTGGTGATCGACCCGGCCAGCGCGACCTGGCTGGGCCATTTCGCTGCCCCTGCGGTCAACGAACCGGGTTTTGAGGTACAGGCCGAGCTGTTCCTGGTGCATATCAGTCAGCCCGTTGTGGCAGCGGCAGAAATTGAAGAAGTGCAGTGGATCGACCCCGAGGGCGATGGCGGCCTGGTACTGGCGCCGTTGACCCGGGATCTGGTCCTGCCGTTTTATCGCAATGCCTTGCAGTCCCGGACGGCCTGATGATTCCAGCCCATGAATTGCTGATTTTTGCTGCGGCCTGCCTGCTGTTGGTGCTGACGCCAGGGCCGAACATGATCTACCTGATCTCGCGCTCCATCTGCCAGGGGCGCAAGGCAGGCGTCACATCGTTGCTCGGGGTGGTGGCGGGTTTTTTCGTGCACATGTTTGCCGCCGCTGCGGGTTTGACGGCGGTATTTATGGCTGTACCGATGGCCTATGAGGCACTCAAGTGGGCGGGCGCCCTGTATCTGCTGTGGATGGCCTGGCAAGCTGTACGCCCGGGTGCCAGCTCACCGTTCGAAGCCCGGGACCTGGCGCCGGATGCCATGCCGAAGCTACTGACGATGGGCTTTATGACCAGCGTACTCAACCCCAAGGTGGCGGTGTTCTATTTGTCGGTTTTCCCGCAATTCATCAACCCGGAACACGGTTCGATGTTCACTCAGAGTATTGTATTGGGCCTGACTCAAATCAGCGTCAGCTTCACGGTTAACCTGCTGATCGCGCTGTTTGCCAGCGGTATTGCCGTGTGGTTTGTACGCAACCCGCTATGGCTGGCCGTGCAGCGCTATGTGATGGGCGGTGTGCTGGCCGCACTGGCGGTGAGGCTGATGCTGGAACAACGTAAAACCGTATGACCTGGACCCGTAATGGCTATAGAACTGCTTGAACCCGCAAACGCCAAGGCTTATCGCCAACTGATGCTTGAGGCTTATGCGCAGCACCCCGAGGCTTTTGTATCCTCCATAACCCAACGTGAGAAGTTACCGCTGAGCTGGTGGGAAGCAAAACTGGACGATGAACTGAGCGCCCTGTTCGGTGCTTTTGTCGATTCCCGACTGGTGGGCATTGTCGGCCTGGCATTCGAACCCTGGGAAGATGCCCGGCACAAGACCACGTTGTTTGGTTTGTATGTGTCGCAGGCTTTTCGTGGGCAAGGGCTGGGGGAGCATCTGGTGCAGGCGGTGGTTTCACTGGCTGAGCAAGAGCCCGAAACCAAGGTGATCGAACTGACGGTCAGCGTTAACAGCGATGCTGCACTGGCGTTGTACCAGCGCTGCGGTTTTGCACAGTCAGGGCTGGAAGACTGCGCAATTCGGGTGGGGGAGGCCTATTACGACCGGGTGCATATGCGCCGGTTGGTCAATATAGAAGAGAGCTGACCGGGCTCTGGGTGGGAGCGGGCAAGCCCGCTCCCAAACTGCCTTGCCGTTGTCAGCGAACCGCACTCACGCCATCCAGCGTCGAAAATGACGTGTCCTTGGCTGTCAGCAAAAAGTCGCGCATATAAGGTGCATCCAGCATGTCGGCGCGAATCGCGGCGTAGAGTGTCGCAAACAGGCCTTTCTCGCCCAGGCGTTTGGCCTTCACATAACCCCGTGAGCTGTATTCATGCAGCGCCCAGTGCGGCATCCCGCAGACTCCCCGGCCGCTGGCTACCAGCTGCATCATCATCACTGTCAGCTCCGAGGTGCGAACCTGCGCAGGTTCTACATCGGCCGGCTCCAGGAAGCGGGTAAAGATGTCGAGGCGATCGCGCTCCACCGGGTAAGTGATCAGAATTTCGCTGCTCAAATCCTCAGGCACGATAAATGGCTTGCTGGCCAATGGATGCTGATTGGCCACTGCTAGCATGGCTTCATAGGTAAATAGCGGCACATAGGTCAGCCCGGCGATTTCCTGCGGGTCGGACGTGACCACCAGATCCAGATCGCCCCGGGCCAGTGCCGGCAAGGGTGCGAAGGCAAAACCGGATGCCAGATCCAGCTCGACCTCGGGCCAGGCATCGCGGAACTGGTCAATGGTCGGCATCAACCACTGGAAGCAGCTGTGGCATTCAATCGCCATATGCAGACGACCGGCCGTTCCGCCAACCAGACGTGCGATATCGCGCTCGGCACCGCGCAGCAGGGGCAGCATGGCATCGGCCAGTTGCAGCAGGCGCAAGCCGCCGCTGGTGAAGCGAACCGGTTTGGTTTTGCGCACAAAGAGGGGCATGCCCATGCGCTCTTCAAGCTCTTTGAACTGGTGGGATAAAGCGGACTGGGTCAGGTGCAGGCGTTCGGCTGCTTCGACCAGACTGTCTGACTCGCGCAACGCGTGCAGGGTTTTGAGGTGACGAATTTCCAGCACAGTGGCTCCATGAGTAACTTTGATGATCAACACGAAAACGTTGAGTTTGTCTCATGTTGTGGCGGGTGTCGATAATAGTGCCATTACTTACACGAAGGAATGTTGTTATGGCCCTGGCACACAATCTTGGTTTCCCCCGCATCGGCGCAGACCGCGAGCTGAAAAAAGCACTCGAAGCCTACTGGAAGGGTGATATTGACCAGGCCGCGCTGAAAGACGTTGGCCGCCAATTGCGTGCCACCCACTGGCAGTTGCAAAAAGACGCAGGCATCGATTTGTTGCCGGTCGGTGACTTTGCCTGGTACGACCAGGTGCTGACCCACTCATTGACGTTCGGCGTGATCCCCCCGCGTTTTTCCAGCACCCTGGACGAGCAGCGCCAGCCAACCCTGGATACCCTGTTTGGCATGGCTCGCGGTGCCAGTCAGAGCTGCTGCGGTGCTGAGCACGGCAAAGGCCAGTATGCCCAGGAACTGACCAAATGGTTCGATACCAACTACCACTATCTGGTACCGGAATTCAGTCAGGACCAGCGCTTTGATCTGAGCTGGAACGAGCTGTTTGAAGAAACGGCAGAAGCACAGGCGCTGGGCCATAAGGTCAAACCCGTGATCATTGGCCCGTTGACCTACTTGTGGCTGGGCAAGGCCAAAGGCAACGAATTCAACAAGCTCGACCTGCTGGAAAACCTGCTGCCGGTTTACGCTCAAATCCTGTCCCGCCTGGCTGAGCAGGGCGTGGAATGGGTACAGATCGACGAGCCGATCCTGTCGCTCGACCTGCCACAGGAATGGAAAAACGCCTTTGAACGCGCGTATCACATTCTTCAATACTCGCCACTCAAGAAGCTGGTTGCCACCTACTTCAGCGGCCTGGAAGACAACCTCGGCCTGGCGGTCGGCCTGCCGGTGGATGGCCTGCACGTGGATCTGGTGCGTGCTCCCGACCAGTTGCATGCCATTCTGGACCGTCTGCCGACTTACAAAGTGTTGTCCCTGGGCCTGGTCAATGGCCGCAACGTGTGGCGCTGCGATCTGGAAAACGCCCTGGCGCAACTGCAGGAAGCCGAAGAGCGTTTTGGCGATAACCTGTGGGTAGCCGGTTCCTGCTCGCTGTTGCACAGCCCGGTGGATCTGGACCGCGAAACCAAACTGGATGCCGAACTGAAAAGCTGGTTGGCCTTCGCCAAGCAAAAGTGCGCTGAAATTGCAGTGCTGCGTGATGCGCTGAATATCCCGCAAGACCCCAAGGTACAAGAAGCCCTGGCCCAAAGTCGCGCCGTACAACAAAGCCGGGCCAGCTCGCCACGTATTCACAAGGCCGCCGTACAAGCCCGTATTGCAGCGATCACCGACGCCGACAGCCAGCGCCAGTCACCCTTTGCTGCACGGATCGAAGTGCAGCGTGCCCGCTTGAATCTGCCGGCATTCCCGACCACCACCATCGGCTCGTTCCCGCAGACTGCTTCGATTCGTCTGGCGCGTCAGTCTTACAAACAAGGCAAGTTGTCGACCAGCGAATACACCGACGCGATGCACAGCGAAATCCGCAACGCTGTACTGGTCCAGGAACGTTTGGGTCTGGACGTACTGGTACACGGCGAGGCCGAGCGCAATGACATGGTCGAGTATTTCGCCGAGCAACTGGACGGCTATGTGTTCACCCAATACGGCTGGGTACAGAGCTACGGTTCACGTTGCGTAAAACCGGCCATCATCTTCGGCGACCTGAGCCGCCCGCAGGCCATGACCGTTGAGTGGATCAAGTACGCTCAGGGCCTGACCGACAAGGTGATGAAAGGCATGCTGACAGGCCCGGTGACCATGCTGATGTGGTCCTTCCCCCGCGAAGACGTATCGCGCAAAGTACAGGCGCAACAACTGGCTCTGGCGATCCGCGATGAAGTGGTGGATCTGGAACAGGCAGGGATCAAAATCGTGCAGATCGACGAAGCCGCGTTCCGTGAAGGTTTGCCGTTGCGCCGTGCACAGTGGCAGGAATACCTGGACTGGGCGGTGGAAGCCTTCCGTCTGTGTGCCTCGGGTGTGGGGGATGAAACCCAGATCCACACCCATATGTGCTACAGCGAGTTCAATGATGTGATCAAGTCGATTGCCGCGATGGACGCGGACGTGATCACCATCGAAACCTCGCGCTCGGACATGGAACTGCTTGATGCATTTGAAGCGTTCGACTATCCGAACGACATCGGCCCGGGTGTGTATGACATCCACTCGCCACGGGTGCCGGAAACGGCCGAGATGATCAAGTTACTGAGCAAGGCAGCGCAGCGTATTCCCGCTGAGCGGCTATGGGTCAACCCCGACTGCGGCCTTAAAACCCGGGCCTGGGCCGAGACTGAGGCGGCACTGATCAACATGGTCGCGGCAGCACGGCAACTACGCTTGCAAGCCGCTTGAGATCAATAGCCCCTCTCCCTCCGGGTGAGGGGCTTTGAGGTGTTACCTGACAATTTTATCGACATGAATATCCAGCTTTTTCAGGCGGTACCAGAAACTGCGCTCGGATATGCCGATTAACTGCGCCGCCGCAGCCTGTACGCCATTGGCCTGTTGCAGGGCACTTAGAATGTAGGCTTTTTCGACTTCGGCCAAGGCGGCTTCCAGGTCGGGGGGCACGCTTGGTCCGGGGGCAAGCAAGGCACTGCTCTGGCCGGGTTGGGCACTGAACAGGTAGGGCGGCAGGTCACTGTCCTGGATAGTGCTGCTATTGGCCACAATGGTGGCGCGCTCCACGCAGTTTTGCAGTTCGCGAATATTGCCCGGCCAACTGTACTGGGCCATCGCCTGCAAGGCGCTGGGGCTGAAACCGGTGATGCGTTTGCCTGCGGTAGCACCCAGGTTATGGGCAAAGTGCCGCGCCAGCGAGGCGATGTCTTCAACGCGTTCGCGCAACGCGGGCAGCGGAATCGGGAAGACGTTCAGGCGGTAATACAAGTCTTCGCGAAACTCCTTGTCGGCTACGGCTTGCAGCAGGTTTTTGTTGGTCGCGGCGATGACCCGCACATCCACCTTGCGCTCTCGCGGATCCCCCACTGGCTCGATCACCCGTTCTTGCAGCGCCCGCAGGATTTTTGCCTGCAAGGCCAGGGGCATATCGCCCACTTCATCGAGAAACAGGGTGCCCTTGTCGGCCTGCATAAAGCGCCCGACCCTGTCTGCTACGGCGCCGGTAAACGCGCCTTTGCGGTGGCCGAACATCTCGCTTTCAAGCAGCCCCTCAGGAATCGCCGCACAGTTGACCGCGACAAAGGGTTTGTCGGCGCGGCTGCCGTGTTTGTGGATGGCGCGGGCGACCATCTCTTTGCCGGTACCGCTTTCGCCAGTCAGCAGGATCGTGGCGTTGCTCTCGCGTACCGAGTCGATGGCCTGCAGCACCCGGCGAAAGCTTGGGCTGTCGCCAATCAGGCTGTCGATGTGCTGGTGCTCGTCCAGCTCGGCGCGCATGCGCGCGTTGTCGCGCAAAATGTCGCGAAACTGCAGGGCTTTGCTGACCGTAATATCCAGCTCGTCGATATCAAAGGGCTTGGCGATGTAATCGTAGGCGCCGTTACGTATGGACTGTACGGCGTTTTTTACCGTGCTGTAGGCGGTCATTACAATCACTGGCAGGTTCGGGTAACGCTGTTTGATCTCGGCCAGTAACTGCGGGCCGTCCATGCCGGGCATGCGCCAGTCGCTGATCACCAGGTCGATATCTTCCTGTTCCAGAACTTCAAGTGCCTGCAGGCCGTTGCTGGCAGTGAAGACCTGAATCCGGTTCTGGCTCAGTGCCGAGCTGAGCAAGTCGCAGAGTTTGGGCTCATCGTCGACCACCAGCACGTTATGACTCATGTTTCATCCCCTCCGTGGGCCGGAATGTACAGGTTGAAGGTGGCACCGACGTCTTTCTCGCTGATGCATTCTATGCGTCCGTCGTGGCTGTCCATGATGGAGAACACTTTGGCCAGGCCCAGCCCCGTGCCTGAGGCTTTGGTCGTCACAAAGGGCGTGAAAATACGCTCAAGCATATCGGGTGCGATTCCTTCTCCGGTATCAGCAATGCCTATTACTGTGTAGTCCTCTTCGCGGGAAATGCGTACGGTCAGGCATCCGCCCTCAGGCATGGCGTCGATGGCGTTGATGATCAGGTTCAGGCACGCCTGTTTGAGTTGTCCGGCATCGGCGTACAGGGTCGCACCGGGCGCCTGATCGTCGATGTGGGCATCAATAGTGTGGCTTTCCAGCTCCGGTTTGCAGAAACCCAGAATGTCTTCGACCAGAGGCCGCGCCAGCTGCGGCGCACGCACGGGGGCGCTGGGCTTGGCGAATTCGAGAAACTCGGTGATCAGGTCATTGATGCGGGTCACTTCGCTGACCACGTACTCCAGATGGCGCTTGTCGGTTTCACCCAGATCGGCCCGGCGGTGCAACAGTTGGGTCGCGGTTTTGATAATGCCCAGCGGATTGCGGATTTCGTGGGCCAGGCCCATGGCCACCTCGCCCAGGGCATGCAGGCGGTCGCGGCGACGCAATTGGGCTTCGAGATGATGCAGCTCGCCCAGTCGTGCGGTCATATGGTTGAAGGTGCTGCTCAGCTCGGCCAGTTCGTCGTTGCCCGACACCGCCACGCGTTGGTTGTAGTCCCCGGCAGTGACGGCGCGTACCCCTTCGGAGAGGTCGCGCAACGGCCGGGTAAGGCGTTCGGAAACCAGCCAGCCGACGGTCAGCGACAGTACCGAGCCGACCAGGAAGATCAACGCGAACAGGTTGCTCTGGTTGACCAGCCCCACCAGGCTGCTATGGCGCAGCAGGCCACTGTAGATCACCCCTTGCAGCTCACCGGTGTCGTTGAGGATGGGCCAGTACAAGCCGCTGTAGCGGCTGGTGAATTGTTCGCTGGGCTGACGGGTTTCCCGCAGGGTTTGTTCGATGGCGCCGGGCACCATCAGCTGGCGGTCTTCGAAACGCTGGCTGGAGAATATCTCGGCAAAGCCTGCCGTATTGGACAGGTACAAACGCAAGTCGAGGGAGTGCACGTCGGCCACGCTGGTCAGAAAGCTGCTGTCCATAAAGGTAGCCACCAGCAGCTGATAGTTCACTCCATCCTGGCTGGTGGCAAAGGTCGAGACTACGGTGCCGGTTGGCACACCGCCGACATTGATAGTTTGCAGTACAGCGTTGGGGCTCAGGCTGATCTGGTCGACAATGGTGTCGCTGGCGGTACTGAAAATCACTTTGTGGTCGCTGTCACGGATCAGCGCGACCACGTCTATGCCCATGGCTTCGGCGATGTCGGCAGTCAGCCGGTCATGGCGGATGGCCTTGCTGGAGGACGGCGGGTGGGCGTGTTGCAGAAGCAGCTTGGCGGCGCGGGCGTTGTCCGCGAGGATTTCGCTGATCTCGTCCTTGACGATTTTGGTCGACTCCTGCAGCCAGACCCGTACGTTACTGTCGAAAATCTGCGACAGGGTGGTCGCTGCCAGTTCGGCAGCAATCATGGTCGGGATCACGCTGACCAGCCAGAACGCCAGCACCAGTTTGCGCTGTACGGTCCAGCGCGACACTTTGAAGGGTTGTGGCTGGCGCGGTGTTTTGGGCGTGGAGGGCATTAGTACTCGCTTATCGCAGCCGCCAGTGCCGGGTCGTGGCGGTCAGGGCGAATGAACAGTTTGACCAGTTTGAGTGCGTTATTGATCAGCCAGTTGCGATGCCGGAAAAACAGCGTATTGCTCTGAAAGGTGCAGCCCAGACGAATCTTGCTCGCGTAGCCGGCCTGACCGCATTCGTACAGGGCAATATTGTGACGTATGCAGTAATCGACATTCACCAGCCAACTCCTGAAGTACAGATTGTAGTCACGGGTGAGCTCAAGGTCGTGACCAAAAAACTTGTCGATCAGACGGTGTTCGTCAATCAACACCAGATTGAACGCCACCAGTTGATCGTCGAGCCAGTACAAAACGCACACTGCCCGGTCGCCGAGTTGTTGGAGGATACCGGTGAAATAGGTCGCTGGTAAGCGCTCCAGTTGCAGATCACTGCGCGCCAGGCTGGCCTCGTACAGGCGCATGATTTCAGGCAAGACGTCGTCAATTGCGTTGCGCCATTCCACCCGTGGGCCAGGCGTACGCAGTTTGCGGCGCATGTCTTTGCGGGTGGACTTGCCCAGCGAGCCAAGGTAGCCGTCCACTGACCCAAAGGGCACGGGCAGCGTCGCACTGGGCAAGCCGGGCATGGCCTGAAAGTCCGCCGCCTTGCAACTGTGCGCCCAGTCAGCGTCATGGCTGGGGACGTCCTTGACGGCAATCAGGCCGATACCCAGGCGGGCCGCATCGGTCTGGGCCAGGGTCAGCAACCGGGCGAGCAGGGCAGGGCGCTGCGCCGCCTGTACATGACTGGCCGTTCCCGCACTGCATTGTTCGGTCACCGGTGAGCCGATGGCGTAAAGCTTTAGCTGCACCAACCCCGGGAGTGCGCGATTGAGTTTTTCGGTAAAGCGTTTGCCGATGCCCTGGACCGTGGTGTCGAGGCGATAGCACGTGGTGAACGCAGTCGCTGCGGCAATCAGGGTGGAACCTTCGAACAGCGTCAGGTAACGCCATGCAAAGCCTTCAATCCCGGCTTTTTCGACGGCCATAATGTAATCCCAATCCTCCAGGGCATCTGGAAAACAGTCATTCCAGGCTTCACGGTCGATTGCCTGAATGGATGAAAAGACTTGGGCTGTAATCATGGGGCGTCCTTGGGCTCAGGCCTGCTTGAGGTACTCGACAGGGACCGGTGCCGTGCGGCTGTTTTTCTTGATAAAGGCGTCACTCAGTTCGATCACGCGGCGGTATTGCAGGTCGACGGTGATCATGTGATAGCAGTTGTCGAGCAGCACCTTGGTCACCGGCCCGCCCAGATGGCGTTCGACGTAATCGGCGTTCCAGCGGCTGGTGATATCGTCTTCAATGGAGTGCAGCACCAGGGCTTTGGTGGTGATCGAAGGCATGCGTTTTTTCACCACGGCATTCATCCGGTGCAGTTCACGCACGGTGATCCCTTCCATCGTCAACAACCCGGCATTGCTGCTCTCGCCGGCTTTCATCTGGCGCTCGACAATGGCCCTCAGGCGCTGGTTTTTAATACCGTAGGGCGGCTTTTCCTCAAAGCTGCACAGGTGCACACCAAAGGGGATCTTCATCAGCAGCGGGGTCATAAAGGCCAGCTTGTTGATGCTCCAGCCGTCATAGCGCAAGGTCGTGGAGTACATCAACAGCCCGGCGACCTGGCCCGGGTGTTCGGAGGCCAGGTACATCGACATTACCGCACCCATCGACAGCCCGCCGACGAACACCTGCTGGTGGCGCTGCCGGATCCCGGCAAAGGTCTTGCGCACGCCTTCATACCAGTCCAGCCAGCCGGTGGCCTGCAGGTCGCTGTTGTCACCGCAGTGCCCGGCCAGGGTGGGGACGTACACCGTGCACGTCCCGTCTTTTGCCAGCCCCTGGGCAACCCGACGCAACTCCGTCGGGGTGCCGGTAAGGCCGTGGATCAACAAGACCCCGACCTCACCCGTGCCGAGAACGAAACCGGTGTTGCCTTCGCCCAGATCGATCTCTGCCCCGTTCACCGTTTCATGGCCCGAGCCAGCAGGCGATCGAGCAGGGCGATGCCCAGGTCGATTTCGGCGTAGCTGATTTCCAGCGACGGCGCCAGGGTGATAACGTTCTTGTAGTAGCCGCCCACGTCGAGAATCAGACCCAGACGTTTGCCGTCGATTTCGATATCCCCCTTCATGCCTTCCTCAACCATGAAGTCGAGAGTGGCCTTGTCCGGGGTAAAACCGTCCGGGCCGCAGATTTCGCAGCGCAGGGCCAGGCCCAGGCCGTCGACGTCACCGATGATCGGGTAGCGTTTTTGCAGATCTTGCAGGCCGTCGAGGAAGTACTTGCCCTTGGCCATGACCATCGCGCCATAGTCGACTTCGCTGGTCATCTTGAACATTTCCAGGCCCACCGCAGTACCCAGCGGGTTGGAGGCGAAGGTGGAGTGGGTCGAGCCCGGCGGGAATACCTTGGGGTTGATCAGCTCTTCACGGGCCCAGATGCCGCCCAGCGGGTTGAGGCCGTTGGTCAGTGCCTTGCCGAACACGATGACGTCGGGTTTGACGTCGAAGTGTTCGATCGACCACAGCTTGCCAGTGCGCCAAAAGCCCATCTGGATTTCGTCAACCACCATGAGAATGCCGTGCTGATCCAGTACGTGCTTGAGCTCGCTGTAGAAGTTCATCGGCGGGATTACATAGCCGCCGGTGCCCTGGATCGGCTCGACGTAGAACGCGGCATATTCGCTCTGGCCGACTTTCGGGTCCCACACGCCGTTGTATTCGGTCTCGAAAAGACGGGCGAACTGTTGCACGCAGTGGCTGCCGTACTCTTCCTTGGTCATGCCTTTTGGCCCGCGGAAGTGGTACGGGAACGGGATGAAGTTGGCGCGTTCGCCAAAGTGGCCGTAACGGCGACGGTAGCGGTAGCTCGAGGTGATCGATGAGGCGCCCAGGGTGCGGCCGTGGTAACCGCCCTCGAAGGCGAACATCAGGCTTTTGCCGTTGCTGGCGTTACGCACCACCTTCAGCGAGTCTTCGATGGATTGCGAGCCGCCGACGTTGAAGTGCACACGACCGTCGAGGCCGAACTTGTTTTTGGCGTCGACTGCAATGCGCTCCGACAGCTCGATCTTGCCCTTGTGCAGATACTGGCTGGCGATCTGCGGCAGGGTGTCGATCTGTTGCTTGAGGGCGTTGTTCAGGCGCGGGTTGGAATAACCGAAGTTGACTGCCGAGTACCACATTTGCAGGTCGAGGTAGGCCTGGTCTTCGGTGTCCCACACGTAGGAGCCTTCGCAGCGGCTAAAAATGCGCGGTGGTTCGATGTAGTGAACGGTGTCGCCGTACGAGCAGTACTTGGCTTCTTTTTCCAGAAGAATCTGGTCTTCAGGGGTAGCGATTCGAATATCAGACATGATTGAAGAGTTCCTGCTGTTCACGAGAATAGTGGGGCGCGTTGGCGGCATGGCTCGGCAGTTTGGCGAGCAGGGCCGGGAGTTCGGCAAAGGAGTCAAATTGTGCGTACGGGATACCGTTGCGCTCGCAGTGTTCGGCCAGGCCGTCCCTGGCAAAGACGAAATCGGCGCCAGAGGCCACGCACATGTCGGAGCGGCCATCGCCAATCACCAGCACGCGTTTGCCGTCGGGGGCGGATTTGCACTTGCAGTTGCCCGAGGCGGCACGGCAGGCGTCGCTGGAATAAGGGAAGTCGATGCGCCAGCTGTTCTGGTCGACCTGACGCAGGCGGTTGGCCAGGATCGGCAACAGGCTTACGTAGTTACGGGCCAGAATGCGGGCGATGGCTTGTTCGATGCCGTCACTGACGACCTCGATGGAGGCGCCAAGACCGATGACGTGGTCGACGAAGTCGGGGAAGTCAGGGTCAATCTCAACGCTGTCGAAATAGGCCAGCAGCTCGGCAGGCGTGGCTTTGACCAGCGACAGCTGGCGGCTGAGGCATTCACGCGAACCGATGTCACCCTGCAACCATTGGTCTTCGATCGCTTCCCAGCTGGGGTCGGCGAAACGTTGAAGAATGTTGTCGATGACGTCGGTACGGGTAATGGTCCCGTCGAAATCACACACGATATGCCATTGCATCATCTGCATTGTCCTGTCGAAAAGGCGCGCTTTTTGCGCTTGCCAGAGGACATAGCATTGACTGTGCCAACTATTGAAAGCCCCGTGGGCTGGGGGTTTGCGCGGATTTGACGGTGACTTTCGGGTTTGGAACTACAATTTTTGTAGCTTGCTACAAACAACATGAGTGCTTGCGCAGGCCGCGCTAAAAAGGGATTGATGCGCGCATAGAACCTCTATGGAACCCTCGTGATGAAAACTCCGGTCTGTGCTTTTTTGCTGCTCACTTTGTTGGGCGTCAGCGCGGCTGCCCATGCCGCAGACGGCCCCAGTGGGGAAGTGGGCATGGGGATTGGCTATCAGCCGTATGATCCAAGCGCCAGCCGCTACCAGACAGTGCCATTGCCGTATTTTGATGTGGACTGGGGCGATGTCAGCCTCAATACCGATGACGGCCTGACCTGGAGTGCTTTCAAGGCCAACGGCTGGAGCGCCGGGCCCGTGCTCAACTATGTGTCGGGACGCAATGCCAATGGTTCGCTGCGGGGCCTGCGCGATGTTTCAGACATGGCCATGTTCGGCGGCTTTGTGCAGTACAGCCCGGCTGACTTCTGGCGTGTCTACGCACAGCTCGGGCAGGCGGTGGGTGGTGCAGGCGGTCAAGGCGGGGTGCTGGGTCAGGTCGGGGGCGAGTTGGGTTACCCGCTGGGGCTGGGGATTATCGGCAGCAGCCAGTTGGCGGTGCACTTTGCTGATGGTCGGCAGATGTCGACCTTTTTTGGCGTAAGTGACAGCGAGGCGCAGGCGTCAGGGATTTCCGCGTACAAGGCCAGTGGCGGCCTCCAGAATGTTACCTTGACCCAGAATTTCGAGTTTCCGCTGACCGCGAACTGGTCGCTGGTGACCAGTGCCAGCTGGACACGCCTGCTGAGGGCGGCGGCGGACAGCAGCATCGTACGCGAGCAGGGCAATGTGAATCAGGGCGCAGTGCAGACGGCGGTCAGTTACAAATTCTGAAGCGGCCCTCCCAACCCTCTCCCGGAAAGAGAGGGTTGGGCTAAGGGAAAGCAGGCTGTGACTCAATGTTCCGGTTCACCATCGGCCAGCAGCGCAATCCCGCCGACAATCACCGCCACGCCTGCCCAGTGCAGTGCGCTGATTTGCTCGCCAAGGCCCAGCCAGGAGCCCATCAGCACCCCGACAAATACCAGTGAACTCAGGGGAAACGCCAGCGACAGGCTGCTGCGACGCAATATCAGCATCCAGACAAAAAACGCGCCGAAATAACAGGCAATGGCCACCCATACTCCCGGGTTGAGCAGCACGGCCTGGAGCCACTGCAGGGTGAAGTCCATCTGTCCCAATTGATCGCCACCGATTTTGGTGGCTATTTGCCCTGCGCTCTCGAGGGCAATCAACAAGGCCCACAGCACAATCGTGCCCAAACGCCCGTGCAGCCAGCCGTTATCCGGGACTTTTAACCCGTCAGTGTTTGCCATTGCTCAACTCCTCAAGCTGCGGTGATGCAGACCAGCATCACTCCAAGGGTAATAACCAGGGTGCCCATCCAGCGCCGACGGCTGACGTGTTCGCCCAGGAACACCTTGCCGGCGAATACCACACCGCAATACGCCAGCGCTGCGGCCGGGAATAGCAAGCTCAAGGGTGCCCTCGACAGGGCCTCCAGCCAGACGAAGAACTCAATCACGTAAGCGCCGACCCCAGCCCACAGCATCGGTGCACTAAATACCTGACCCCAGAAGGCATTCAGGCGAAAACCACCCTCCAGTTCCGGCAAGCGGTCCAGTCCGATTTTGAAACACAGCTGGCCGATAACATCGAGCACAATGGAAAACGCCACCAGCGCAATTACGATCAAGGACATGGGAACAGCTCCTCGAATAAGTGGATCAGCGCTTCATTGGTGGTTGAGTTGCGCAGCAGATCGCTTTCACTCCAGCGCCCAGGTGCTGGCTGGTCCGATCGGGCCTCCCAGCGTTTGAGCACATTGCGGTGCGCAGCCTTGGCAAATTCACCGCAAACATCAATACCCAATACCCGCTTGCTGGTGGCCAGGGCACGAAGGGCCTGAAGCAAGTGGGTCAGGCGCATACCGCCCTGGTCCCAGTTGGTGGCGGCGTCTTCGCTGGCGAGTACGTCTTTGTCCACGGTAATCCAGATCGCTTCGGTGGGCAGGCTGAGGATCAGCTCCTGGAGAAAGGCCGGCCAGTCCTGGTCGGCCAGGTTGCGCCAGTGCAACAGGTTCTCGTGCTGCTCGTGCCCTGCGCCGTCGCCGATTCGGCCCCAGACCTTGGTGGGAGCATGCTGCCAGGGGAATAGTTGCAAATCGCCACGGCACAGGGCCCCGAGATTTGCGCCCTTGAACTGCGGGTTTTGCAGGTCATCACTGCAGGGGCCGAGGGTGACTATGCGTTTGATGTTCGGCAGCTTCAAGGCGCGGTTGACCCACGAACCGCAATGGCGGCGGGGGGCAAAGCGCACCCAGTCAGGATGGTTGTCGAAGTGGATCAGGGTGATCGGTTCGGGCAAGTCCGCGAGCAAGGCCGGGGTCAGGTGGTGATAGTCGCCGGAGCCTATAAAAAAGATTTCTGGCCGCTGCGTGGAGCGTTTCGGCCGTTGTTGCAGGCGTTCAGCGAAGCGCCGGTAATTGCGTTCGGTGGACCACAGACGCAGTTGCGGCCCCAGTTCCAGCAAGTCCAGGCGTGTGGCACGACCGTCGGTCAGACGTTGCTTAATCGGTGCTTGTGAGGTCAGGCTGTGATCAAGATCGAGAATATTCAAAGTGTGATTTACCCCATGTCATCGCCGCCGATCCAGGCAGGGCGGGCTTTATAGGGTAAATGCAAGGGGCGGGCCAAACGACTTGGCCTGTGGGGGTCGGGGTTGCCAGCGAGGATGTCACTGCTGTTTATCTGGCAAACCGCGTCATGTGTATTGCGAGCAAGCCCGCTCCCATCGTTTCAGTGCAGGCGTACCCAAACGCTGACCAGCACGGTCGCGGCCATCAGCCAGGCTACGGCGGCCAGCGCCAGCGAGGCTTCAAGGCGCATGCGATCGACCAGCACGTACAGGGCAGCGAGGTACACGAAGTAAGGAATGATCGACCACATGCCGAACACAATGGTGATTTTCAGGTCGTCCACCGAGCGGCCTTTGCCGACGATGTAGTGGGCGATAAGGGCAAATGTTGGAAACAGCGGCACAAGCCCTGCGATGTAGTAGTTTTTGGTTTTGGCCAGCATGGCCAGAATGATCACCACTCCAGCGCCCAGTGCAGCTTTGAGAATCAGATCCATCAGTGCGCGAGCCCGTATTTTTTGACTTTATCAAAGAGGGTGGTCTTGGCCATGCCCAGTTCCTGGCTGGCCTGGGTCAGGTTGCCGCCGCTGCGTTGCAGGGCATCGTTGAGCAGGTTGCGTTCGAACGCTTCCACCGCCTCGGAAAACCCCAGCCCCTGTGCTGCATTGCTCCCCGGCTTTTTGAACGCCGGCAGGCCCAGGGCAAAACGTTCGGCCACGTTGCGCAGTTCCCGCACATTGCCCGGCCAGTCATGACTCATCAGGCTGGACAGGGTCTGGTTATCCAGCTCCGGGGCCGCACGGTCGAAACGCAATGATGATTGCTGCAGAAAGTATTCAAACAGTTGCAGGATGTCTTCGCGGCGTTCGCGCAAAGGTGGCAGCTCAAGTGTGACCACGTTCAGGCGGTAGTACAGGTCGCTGCGAAACTGGCTGGCCTTGCTCAGTTGGTCGAGGTCGGATTTGGTCGCCGCAATAACCCGGCAGTCCACATCGATGCTCTGGTTGGAGCCCAGGCGCTCCAGAGTGCGCTCCTGCAAAACCCGCAGCAGTTTGATCTGCAGGTTGAGCGGCATGCTTTCCACTTCGTCGAGAAACAGCGTGCCGCCATGGGCGTGTTCGATTTTGCCGATGCGGCGTTTGCCTGCCCCGGTAAAGGCGTTGGCTTCGTGGCCGAAAATTTCGCTTTCAAACAGGTTTTCCGGCAGACCACCGCAGTTGAGGGCGACAAATTGCTGGGGCTGGCGGCGGCTGAAGTCGTGCAGGCAGCGGGCGACCAGCTCCTTGCCGGTACCGGTTTCACCTTCAATCAGCACGTTGGCTGAAGTATCGGCGACGTTGGCTATCAGTTCGCGCAACTGCTGCATGGCCGGCGAGCGGCCGATGATGCGTCCTTCAAGTGAATCACGCTCGGCAAGCTGACGGCGCAGCGACCAGACTTCCCGCGCCAGGCTGCGCTGCTCCAGCGCACGACGGGCCACATCAACCAGGCGTTCGGGGGAGAAGGGTTTCTCCATAAAGTCATAGGCACCGTCACGCATGGCGCCCACGGCCATGGAAATATCGCCATGCCCGGTAATCAATACCACCGGCAGGGTGCGGTCGCGGGCCTTGAGGTGCTTGAGCAGTTCAAGACCATCCATTCCGGGCAGGCGGATATCACTGATGACGATACCCGGGAAGTTGTCGCCTACCAGCGCCAGCGCCTGTTCGGCACTGCTGACGCCTTCGCTGCGAATATCTTCGAGCGCCAGCGCCTGCTGGCAGCCGAGCAGAACATGGGGATCGTCTTCAACAATCAGGACCGTCAGGTCGTTATTCATGGCGTGTCGGCCTTAGCAGGTTGTACCAGCGGCAAAAGAAGGACAAATGCGACACCACCGGTGACCGGGAACTCGACACTGAGGCTGCCGCCGGCAGCAGCGGCCAGGCTGGCCGACAGGGTCAGGCCAAGGCCTAGACCCTGTTCGCCGGGTTTGGTGGTGAAGAAGGGTTCAAAGAGATGTTTGCGTGCTTCTGGCTCGATCCCGGGACCGTTATCGCGCACGCACAGACGGTATTTGGCGTCGTTGGGCTCGCCCGTCAGCCACAGTTGCGGTTGTGTCGCCTGACCTTGCATGGCGTCCAGGGCATTGCCAATCAGGTTGACCAGAATTTGCTCAAGTCGGGTTTGATCAATCTTGAGCGCCACCTCCGTGAAGTCTCGATGCAGTTGCACCCCTGATTCTTCCATGCGGCTGGCGAGCAGTTGCAGGGCGGCGTCAACGGCCTTGCCCAGGCAGGCCTGGCCATGATCGTCACCGCGGCGGGCGAAGGAGCGCAGGTTAGCGGTGATGCGGCCCATTCGGTCGACCAGATTGTTGATGGTGCCGAGGTTGTCCGCGGCGACCTTGAGATCACCGCGTTCAAGAAAGCGCACGGTATTGCCCGACAGCGTGCGCAAGGCCGCCAGCGGCTGGTTCAGTTCATGGGCGATGCTGGTGGACATCTGCCCGATGGCCGCCAGCTTGCCCGCCTGTACCAGTTCATCCTGGGCGCGGCGCAGGGTGTCTTCGGCCTGGCGCCGCTCGCGTATCTGGCCTTTGAGCCGTTCGTTGCTGGCCCGCAGGTGGGTGGTGCGCTCGGTGATCTTGCGCTCCAGCTGGTTGTTGGCCTCTTGCAGGGCTTCCCGTGCAGCCAGTCGGGTGGCTATCACTTTGCGTCGCTCATTCCAGGCAATCAGCAAAAAGGCCAGCAAGGCAAATGCCACCGCCACCAGCATTCCCTGGTTCGCCGCTTCACGGCGCAGGTCTTGCAATGGCGTGAGCAGGGTGATGTCCCAGGGGGTGTCGTTAAGCCTGCGGGTTTGCGCCAGGTAGCTGACTTCCTGGTGGTCGGTCACCACATCGTTACTGCTGGCGAAGGTGACTTTTTCTACGCCTTCGGCGAGGTTTTCCCGCTCCAGCGGTTCCAGCTCGTTGAGCGGCCACCAGTAGTACTGCAGGCTGCGGGCCAGGCGCTCCTTGGTGTCGGCACTGAGCGGGTGGATGGACTTGAGCCGCCGGGTAGGGTCGCTGGACAGGATGATAATGCCGTTCTCGTCGCTGACGTAGGCTTCGAGGCGGGCGCGTTGCCAGCGCTCCTCAAGGGCTTCGAGGCGAACTTTGATCACGGCCACGCCAATGATCTTGCCCTGCTCTTCCAGGCCGTGGGCGAGGTAGTAGCCGGGTTCACCCGAGGTACTGCCAATGCCGTAGAAGCGGCCGGGCTGGCCGCGTACGGCATCCTGAAAGTAGGCGCGAAATGACAGGTCCTCGCCCAGATAACTGTCGGTATCCCGCCAGTTGCTGGTAGCCATCACGCGGCCGGTGGTGTCGAGCACATAGATGGCCCGGCTGCGGCTGCGGCGGTTCAGGCCTTCGAGGTATTGATTGACGGTGACCCGGTTCTGCACGGAGGGGTCGGCGAGCAATCGCGAAACGCTGGACTCCAGCTCCAGCAGGCTGGGCAGGTAAGTGTATTTGCCCAGCTCACTTTCGACGGTACGGGCATGCAGTTCCAGTTGGCGTTCGCCGGTTTCGCTCAGGGTACGAATACCGAAGTGTTCACTGATGCGATAGCCCGCGTAGCCCAGGCCGATCGTCAACAGGATGATCAGCAGAGGCAGCAGGAAATGACGGAGCAGGCGAGGTTTCACGGCAAGTGAGGGCGGAGCACCGCGATAAAGAGTGGGGTCGCATTTCATCACAGATGCCTTGGGTCAACCACTGTGCAGTGGTTGACCGTTCACGTAGATCCACTGTGGGAGCGGGCTTGCTCGCGATGGGAGCGGCGCGGTTCATCAGTTAACCAGGATCGCTGCCATCGCGAGCAAGCCCGCTCCCACCCAAGCCGGTGGGAGCTGAACGGGTGTTTAGTGCTGCAGGATCTTGGCGAGGAAGTGCTGGGCACGCTCGGAGCGGGCCGATACATCACCGAAAAACTCTTCTTTCTCACAGTCTTCGACGATTTTGCCCTGATCCATAAAGATCACCCGGTTGGCGACCTTGCGGGCAAAACCCATTTCGTGGGTCACGCACATCATGGTCATGCCTTCGTTGGCCAACTGCACCATGACATCGAGCACTTCGTTGACCATTTCCGGGTCAAGGGCCGAGGTCGGTTCATCAAACAGCATGACGATCGGGTCCATGGCCAGGGCGCGGGCAATCGCCACACGTTGTTGTTGCCCGCCGGAAAGCTGGCCGGGGTGCTTGTGGGCATGGGCCGACAGGCCGACGCGTTCCAGAAGCTCAAGGCCTTTTTTGGTGGCTTCAGCCTTGCTGCGGCCCAATACCTTGACCTGGGCAATGGTCAGGTTTTCGGTGATGGTCATGTGCGGGAACAGTTCGAAGTGCTGGAACACCATGCCAACCCGCGAACGCAGCTTCGGCAGGTTGGTCTTCGGGTCGGCAATGGAGGTGCCGTCAACCACGATGTCGCCTTTCTGGAACGGTTCAAGGGCGTTGACGCACTTGATCAGGGTCGACTTGCCCGAGCCCGACGGGCCACAGACAACGACCACTTCGCCTTTTTTGACTTCAGTACTGCAATCGGTCAGTACCTGGAAGTCCCCGTACCACTTGTTGATGTTCTTGATCGAGATCATACGGCAAACCTTTTTTGCAGACGCTTGACCAGCAGCGAGGCGGAAAAGCTGATGATGAAATACACCAGACCGGCGAAGATCAGGAACTCATTGGAGCGGCCGATGATGTCGCCACTGGAACGCGAGGCATTGAGGAAATCCACCAGGCCAACCGTGTAGACCAGAGAGGTGTCCTGGAACAGGATAATGCTCTGTTGCAGCAGCAGCGGGGTCATTTTACGAAAGGCCTGGGGCAGGATGATCAGGCGCATGGCCTGGCCGTAGCTCATGCCCAGGGCCTTGGCTGCACCCATTTGCCCCTTGGGGATGGCCTGCACGCCTGCTCGCACGATTTCGCAGAAGTAGGCTGCTTCGAACATGACGAAGGCTACCAGGCACGACTCGAACGCCCCGATCGGGGTGTCCTTGCCGGTGATCCAGCGCAGCACGAACGGCACCGCCAGGTAGAACCAGGTAATCACCAGCAGCAGCGGGATGGAGCGGAAGTAGTTCACGTAAGCGCCGGCCAGGTTGGCCATCCACTTGCTTGACGATAAACGCATCAGGGCCAGCACGGTGCCCAGGGCCACACCACCGACAACGCCCATGACCATCAGCTTGAGGGTCATGATCATGCCGTTCCACAGGCCCGGCAGGGCGGGGACAATCCCGCTGAAATCGAAGAAGTCCATTATTTGCCCCCCAGAGACATGAGACCGGGTACGGCTACTTTTTTCTCGATCAGGCGCATCAACAGCATCAGGCTCATGTTCAGGGTGAAGTAGATCAACGTGGCCAGGGTGAAGGCTTCAAACAGGTTGGCGGAAAACTCGGCCGTCTGTTTGGTTTGTGCCAGCAGTTCCATCAAACCGATCAGCGAGGCCACGGACGAGTTCTTGAACACGTTGAGGAATTCGGAGGTGAGCGGTGGAATGATGATTCGGTAGGCCTGTGGCAGCAGCACGTTCCAGTAGATCTGCGCCATGCTGAAACCCATGGCGCGGGCCGCTGCTTCCTGGCCCCGTGGCAGGGCTTCGATACCGGTACGTACCTGTTCGCAAACACGTGCGGCGGTAAACAGGCCCAGACACACGACAACGCTCAGATAAGCCGAAGTGGTCGGGTTGAGGTCCTGCTTGTACCATTCCTGCAGGTTGGGCGGCAGTAGATCGGGCACCAGGAAGTACCAGATAAACAGCTGCACCAGCAGCGGAACGTTACGGAAGATTTCTACGTATACCGTGGCAATGCCCGCGATAAAGCGGTTCGGCAGGGTGCGCATCACGCCCAGCAGCGAACCCAGGATCAGCGCGACAATCCAGGCGACAACAGCGATAGCGATGGTCCAGCCCAGGCCGGAAATAAACCAGTCGAGATATGTCTCGCTGCCTACGCCGGTGGACTTGAAGAACACGCTCCAGTCCCAATTGTAATTCATGCAGGGTCTCCCCTCAGATGGGTCTATAAACAAGCACTTGCTTCAGGGAATCCGTTCTCACCCGGCAGGGTCGCCGGGCACACTTAGCCCGCTCGATAACCGGCGGGTCGAGTGCTCTCTAATGCAATAAGAAGCTTAGTCCAAAGGTGGTCGACACCCCCGGGCGCAATGGCTTGCGCCCGGGGGTTTCAGCCGGCTGAAATCAGGATTTCTTTTCTTCAGCCGGTTTGTCGTCTGCTGCCTTGTCGGTAGGGGTGGCAATCAACGCTTTGAGCTCATCGCTCATCGGGAACATCAGGTTCAGGCCTTTTGGTGGAATCGGCGACTCGAACCAGGTTTTGTAGGTGTCGTTGATCTTGCCCGACTTGTAGTAGGCAACGATGGCGTCATCCACGGCCTTTTTGAATTCCGGATCGCCTTTACGCAGCATGCAGCCGTAGATTTCGTAAGACTGTGGAGTGCCGGTCACGGCCCAGTCTGTAGGCTTCTTGGCTTTGGCCATTTCACCGGCCAGCAGGGCGTCGTCCATCATGAAAGCAACAGCACGGCCCGACTCCAGCATGTTGAAGGCTTCGCCGTGGTCTTTTGCCGAGATCACGTTCATGCCCATCTGCTTGTCGGCGTTCATCGCCTTGAGGATGCGCTCGGAGGTGGTACCAGCAGTGGTCACGACGTTTTTGCCTTTCAGGTCAGCGAAGTCCTTGTAAGGCGAGTCCTTTTTGGACAGCAGGCGCGTACCGATTTCGAAGATGCCGACCGAGAAGTCGACCTGCTGTTGGCGTTCAACGTTGTTGGTGGTGGAACCACACTCAACGTCAACGGTGCCGTTCTGCACCAGCGGGATACGGGTCTGGGAGGTAACGAGGTTGTACTTGACCTTCAGGTCCGGCATGTCGAGCTGTTTTTTCAGCCCTTCAACGATAGCCAGTTGCACATCATGGGAGTAGCCAACCGGTTTGCCGGAAGCGTCCGCGATGTAGGAGAACGGAATGGAGGAGTCACGATGCCCAAGGGTGATGGTGCCGGATTCTTTGATTTTCTTCAGTGTGCCGGTCAATTCGGCTGCAAAAACTGGAGTGCTAATCAGAGCTGCAGCAATTGCTGCGCCCAAAAGTTGCGGAACGATGCGCATCGATGTTTCCTCGACATTGTTTTTTTTATTGAGCCCGTTTGCAGGCCCTTTTTTACTCAGAACGTCTCAACAGGCTAAACGCTCTGTTTAAGCATTCGGCATAGAGTGTAGAGCATGAGTCGTGCCAGCCCTGGCATTAAAGTCTAACCTGCTGATTTATAACGAATTAAAGTTTTATGTCGGGACTTCGGTGGCATGCAGATGCCCGGAAAGCCGAATCATTGGGGGGGAGTGCGTTCGGAAAACCGAATGAAAGGCAGGCAGTGCGGGGGGGGAGGAGCGAAGGCCCGTGCAAGCGGACTCGCTCCCACGGGCCATCTAAACGCGAATTAAGCGGCCTGAACCTTGCGGTGTTTCAGGCCAAGGGTGGTCATGTACTGGCTCAGGTGGGCCTGTTCCTCGGCCGTGGTGAACAACCCAAGCTTGGTGCGGCGCCACAGGATGTCCTGTGCCTCCAGTGCCCATTCCTGGTTGCACAGGTAATCAACCTCACGGCTGTAAAGGCCGCTGCCGATATGCTCGCCCATGTCGCTCAGGCCTTGTGCACCTTCGAGCAAGCTCCAGGAGCGGTTGCCATAGGTGATTGCCCAGCGCTTGGCAATTGCGGCATCCAGCCAGCTGTATTTGCTGACCAGGGCCTCGCTCAGGGCTTTTGGCGTGGTCATGCCTTCGCCGCCGGGTAATGTCGCGCTGGCGGTCCAGCTCGGCTTGATCTGGGTGAAGTAGGGTGTCAGCTGTGCCATGGCCGATTCGGCCAGCTTGCGATAGGTGGTCAGTTTGCCGCCAAATACCGATAGAAGCGGGGCCTCGCCCGCTGCGCCAGACAATGCCAGGGTGTAGTCGCGGGTCACGGCAGAAGGGTTGTCGGACTCGTCATTGCACAGCGGGCGCACGCCGGAGTAGGTGCGCAGAATGTCGCTGCGGCTTACTTGCTGCTTGAAGTGGGCGTTAACCACATTAAGCAGGTAGTCGGTTTCTTCTTCGGTAATGCTGACCTTGGCCGGATCGCCGGTGTATTCGCGGTCAGTGGTGCCGATGATGGTGAACTGGTCCATGTACGGAATGGTGAACACAATCCGCTGGTCTTCGTTCTGCAGGATGAAGGCATTTGGCGCGTCATACAGCTTGGGCACAATCAGGTGGCTACCCTGGATCAGGCGGATGCCGTAAGGCGAGTCCAGCTTGAGGTCGTCCTTGATGAATTTGGCGACCCAGGGGCCGGCGGCGTTGACCAGGGCCTTGCTGCGGATCGAAAACAGGCTGCCATCTGCACGTTCCAGGTTCAACTCCCACAAGCCCTTGTTACGGCGCGCGCCGACGCAACGGGTCTGGGTGTGAACATGGGCGCCTTTTTCCCGCGCGGCCATGGCGTTGAGCACTACCAGGCGCGCGTCGTCGACCCAGCAATCGGAGTATTCAAAGCCTTTGGTGATTTCTGCTTTAAGGGGGCTGTTGGCACCGAACTTGAGGCTGGTTGAACCAGCCAGTTTTTCACGCTTGCCCAAGTGGTCATACAGGAACAGGCCGGCACGGATCATCCACGCCGGGCGCAGGTGCGGTCGGTGCGGCAATACGAAACGCATCGGTTTAACGATATGCGGGGCTTTGGCCAGCAGCACTTCGCGTTCGGCCAGCGCTTCGCGCACCAGGCGGAACTCGTAATGTTCGAGGTAGCGCAGGCCACCGTGGATCAGCTTGCTGCTGGCAGAGGACGTGTGGCTGGCCAGATCGTCCTTTTCGCAAAGGAACACCGAGAGGCCGCGCCCGGCTGCATCTGCCGCAATCCCGACACCATTGATTCCACCACCAATAACGGCGACGTCGTAAACCTCAGCGAGGGGAGTGGCAGGCAAGGTGGTCAGGGGCATGGGTTGGCCTCGCGTTCTTTACGCATATTTGAATTCGAACATTAATGTTCATTTGCGAAAATATTAGCGGATAAAGGCGCGGGCAGCCAGCACCCTTCGATTGAAAAAACTCATCGAAGGGCGTCGAAAGGAAGAATTTCGAACATTTTAGTGTAGGGCAATGATTCTGCGGGAGCAGGCATTGCTCGCAATGCAGGCGCTGCGGCTCACCTGTCAGGTTGCGGTGATGCCATCGCGAGCAAGCCCGCCCCACAGCATCTGAACCCGCATCACTATCTGAGTGCGGTTACACCACTTCCAGACGAATTTTGTTCTGGGCCAGCAGTTGCGCCAGCTCCGGCACGGGCGGCTGGTCGGTGACCAGGCAATCGATCAAGGTGATCGGGCCCAGGCGGACCATTGCATTGCGGCCGAACTTGCTGGAGTCCGCTGCCAGGATAGTTTGTCGGGCATTGGCGATAATCGCCTGGGATACGCGTACTTCCTGATAGTCAAAGTCCAGCAAGCTGCCGTCAGAATCGATACCGCTGATACCAACCAAGGCGAAGTCGAACTTGAACTGGTTGATAAAGTCGACGCTGGCCTGACCGACGATGCCACCATCGCGGCGCACATTGCCGCCGGCGATCAGTACTTCGAAGTCGTCTTTTGCGCTCAGGATCGACGCAACATGCAGGTTGTTGGTGATGATTTTCAGGTGATTGTGGTTGAGCAGCGCCCGGGCAATCGACTCGGTGGTGGTGCCGATATTGATGAAAATCGAGGCGTGATCGGGAATCTGGGCGGCAATGGCTTCGCCAATGCGGCGCTTTTCATCGCGCATCTGGTCGGCCCGCATGGCGTAGGCGGTGTTCTCTACACTGGAGTCATAGGCGGCGCCACCGTGGTAGCGGCGCAACAGGTCGGCTTCTGCCAACTGGTTGATGTCACGGCGAATGGTCTGCGGCGTGACGACGAACAACTGAGCCATTTCCTCGATGCTGACATAACCGCGCTCGCGTACGAGTTCGAGGATCTGCTGTTGGCGTGGAGGCAGATTCATGGAGTTTCCTTTGGGCGGCGAAGCAAATTCACCCATGATGCCGCAGGAAAGCGTCGTCTGCTACTCGCAGGTGCCTCAAGCAACTGCGGGCGCCATAGGCGCCCGCAGATGTAATTGCCCGTACTTAGTTGCTTTCTTCGTGAGGTTCCCAGTCGCGGGTACGGCTTACGGCTTTTTTCCAGCCGGCATAGAGCTTCTCTTTGCAGCTTTCGTCCAGTGCAGGTTCGAACTCGCGCTCGATCACCGCCTTGCCGCGCAGTTCATCCAGGCTGCCCCAGAAGCCGCAAGCCAGACCCGCCAGGTAGGCAGCGCCCAAGGCCGTGGTTTCACGCATTTGCGGGCGTTCAACCTGGGTGCCGAGGATGTCTGCCTGAAACTGCATCAGGAAGTTGTTGGCTACGGCACCACCGTCTACACGCAGGGCTTTGAGGCGTTCGCCGGAGTCCTGTTGCATAGCGTCCAGTACGTCCCGTGTCTGGTAGGCAATCGACTCCAGCGCAGCACGAATGATGTGGTCTACGCGTACACCGCGAGTAAGGCCGAACAGTGCGCCACGGGCATACGGGTCCCAGTAGGGGGCACCGAGGCCGGTGAAGGCAGGCACCAGATACACGCCATTGCTGTCTTTGACTTTATTGGCGAAGTATTCGGTGTCGTGGGCGTCGTTGATGATCTTCAGTTCGTCACGCAGCCATTGCACGGTGGAACCACCGTTGAACACGGCGCCTTCCAGGGCGTAGGCCACTTCGCCGCGGGGGCCGCAGGCGATGGTGGTCAGCATGCCGTGGGTCGACTTCACGGCGTTGGCGCCGGTGTTCATCAGCAGGAAGCAGCCGGTGCCGTAGGTGTTCTTGGCCTGGCCGGGCTCGACGCACATCTGGCCAAACAGCGCGGCCTGTTGGTCGCCGGCAATGCCGCCGATGGCGATACCGCTTTTGGTGCGGCCGTAGATTTCTGAAGACGACTTCACTTCAGGCAACATTTCGCGCGGGATATCCAGCACCTCCAGCATCTTGGCATCCCACTCCAGAGTGTGGATGTTAAAGAGCATGGTGCGCGAGGCGTTGGTGTAATCGGTAACGTGGGTTTTGCCGCCGGTAAATTTCCAGATCAGCCAGCTGTCGATGGTGCCAAACAGCAGTTCGCCTTTGCGCGCCCGTTCGCGGCTGCCTTCGACGTTGTCGAGGATCCACTTCAGTTTGGTGCCGGAGAAGTACGGGTCGGTCACCAGGCCGGTGGTGTCGCTGATGTATTGCTCGTGACCGTCGCGTTTGAGCTGCTCGCAGATCTCGGTGCTGCGACGGCATTGCCAGACGATGGCGTTGTAGATCGGGCGGCCGCTTTCTTTGTCCCAGACCACCGTGGTTTCGCGCTGGTTGGTAATGCCGATGGCGGCAACCTGGTCATGATGCAGGCCGGCCTGGGCCAGGGCCTCAACCATCACGGCGCTCTGGGTGGCAAAAATCTCCATTGGGTCGTGTTCGACCCAGCCCGGTTGCGGGTAATGCTGTTGGAACTCACGTTGTGCTGTGCACACCACGTTGGCGTCACGATCGAAGATGATCGCTCGCGAACTGGTGGTGCCTTGGTCCAGCGCAATGATGTAGTTCTTATTCTGAGTGTCGGTCATTTGTTAGTGCCTTGCAGAATGAGGGAGGTGGCGGGCGCGAGACAGGTAACGGGCAGTAGGTCTCGTGCGCCCCGTTTCATCAGTCGGTATCAGGATGCCTGGGTCTTTGCAGGCGCAGCGGCTTGGGTAACCGCATCTGCCGGGGCAATGTCAGGCAAGTGCCGGGCAATCATCCCGCGATAAATGGCAGCGCCCAGACAGGCACCTACGATGGGTGCAAAAATGGGAATCAGGAAATACGGGATATCGCGCCCGCCGGTGAACGAGACGTCCCCCCAGCCAGCGAAGAAAGTCATCAGCTTGGGCCCGAAATCACGCGCAGGGTTCATCGCAAAACCGGTCAATGGGCCCATCGAGCTGCCAATGACGGCGATCAGCAAGCCGATCAGCAGGGGGGCCAATGGGCCACGGGGCAAGCCGTTTTTGTCGTCGGTCAGGGCCATGATTACGCCCATAAGGATAGCGGTTATCACAAGCTCGACGAGGAAGGCCTGCAGCGTTGTCAGCGAAGGGTGCGGGTAGGTCGAGAATACCGAGGCCAATTCCAGGCTGGCCTGGCTGCCACGTACCATCTGGTGGGCTTGTTCGTAATCGAAGAACAGGTTGCTGTAGAGCGTGTAAACCAACGCCGCTGCGCAAAAGGCCCCTGCGATCTGGGCGAGGATATAGAAAGGCAGTTTACGTTTTTCAAAATCGGTGAACAGGCACAGCGCAATGCTGACCGCCGGGTTCAGGTGTGCGCCGGAAACGCCCGCTGTCAGATAAATCGCCATGCTGACGCCAATGCCCCAGATGATGCTGATTTCCCATAGGCCAAAACTTGCGCCCGCGACCTTGAGAGCCGCAACACAGCCGGTACCGAAGAATATCAAAAGTGCGGTGCCGAGAAACTCGGCCAGGCACTGGCCTGAAAGTGTGGGGTGCTGCGATGCAGTCGACATGTAAAACCTCGTTATTGTTGTTTTTTGACGTCGTCAATCAGGGTGGCAGTGCGCCTGAGCCTGGACCGGGAACTGCGTATTTGTGTTTTACGCTGTCAGGCTGAGTCGTGTGAGTATATTCAGATTCGAAAAAATATAGACAAGAAACACTGCTGTCAAAGGTCGAAAGTGAACGGGTATTCACATTCTGACTTCAGATGAGTGCTTTGGTATTGGTTTTTATGTAAACAAAGACTACGAATTGAGAGGGGTAAAGGTAACTTTTTAGCTACATGCTGGGTCTGTAACCTCGGTTTCAGCGCCTTTTTACGGGGTAATAGCCTAAAATCGGCCATCGTATTTCTTTCTCCTCTGCAAAACTGGAGCTGTCATGACGCCTGCACTGGACCTGCTGAAAAAAGTTCGCGCCGAACATCGGGTACACAGCTATGAACACGACCCCAAGGCGGCATCCTACGGCCTGGAGGCCGCAGAAAAGCTTGGCCTGGAGCCTGCGCAAGTGTTCAAGACGCTGTTGGCCAGCAGTGAAAAGGGCGAGTTGCTGGTTGCCGTCGTACCGGTCGTCGGAAGTCTTGATTTGAAAGCGCTGGCTCAGGCAGCGGGGGTGAAGAAAGTCGAAATGGCGGACCCGGCGGCGGCTCAGCGCTCCACAGGTTATCTGCTTGGCGGGATCAGCCCGTTGGGGCAAAAGAAGCGCCTGCGTACTTTTATTGATAAAAGTGCCGAGGGTTTTTCGACTATTTTTGTCAGCGCCGGACGACGCGGGCTGGAGGTGGAACTGGCGCCTGCGGTGCTGGCAGAGCACACGCAAGCGAAGTTCGCAGAAGTAGGCAGGGCGTAAGCGCTGCCACAGGTTTTTAGTGCGCTGTGCTGAAACGCCTTACACCTGATTCGGATTGCGGGATTTGCGCCGCTATGCTGCCGCTGGTTTGAAACATCACCAGGTGTTCGGCGGCAACGCGAATGCCCACTTCAGCGCCAGGCAAGTGGTCGGCATGACTCGGGAAGATCGACTCCAGCTGGCTGCCTGTCGGCAGTTGCAGGCGATAAAGGGTCGATGCGCCGAGGAATGTCTTGCCGATGATCCGCGCCTTCAAATCGCTGTCCGGTGCGTAGACGATATCGTCCGGGCGCAGCAATACATCCACTGCACCGCCCGTTGGCCAGGTATACGCACGGTTGCCACGCAAGACACCCAGCTCGGTTTGTACCGATTCAGGTGTCAGCAACTGGCCGCGAATAAAGTATCCCTGACCGATAAAGCTCGCCACAAAGGGCGTCTGAGGTTCGTGGTAGAGGTTGTAAGGGGTGTCCCACTGTTCAAGGCGGCCTTCCTTGAACACACCCACATGATCGCTGACAGCGAAGGCTTCTTCCTGATCGTGTGTCACCAAAATCGCACTTGTGCCACGGGCTTTCAGGATATCGCGCACTTCGTGGCTGAGCTTGCGGCGCAGCTCGCCATCCAGGTTGGAGAATGGCTCATCCAGCAACAGCAGTTGCGGCTCGGGTGCCAGGGCGCGGGCCAGGGCAACGCGTTGCTGCTGACCACCTGATAACTCGTGCGCAAAGCGTTTGCCCAGGTTTTTAAGGTTGACCAGCTCAAGCAGCTCTTCGGTCACACGGTCTTTGTTCGGGTGCTTGCGAATGCCGAAGGCAATGTTGTCGGCCACGCTCAGGTGCGGGAACAGAGCGTAGTCCTGAAACACCATACCAATACGACGTTTCTCGGGTGCCAAGGTGAAGCCGGCGCTGGAGATCACTTCGCCTGCCAGCCTGATTTCACCCTGGTGTACCGGTTCGAACCCGGCAATAGCACGCAATGTCGTGGTTTTGCCGCACCCCGAAGAGCCCAGCAAGCAGCCGATATCACCGGCATTGAGATGCAGGTTGAGGTTTTGCACCACGCTCTGGCCCTGATACCCACAGGCCAGATCACGAAGGTTTAGCAATAGCGGCTGACTCATGCGGATTGGTACGCCGGTTGGACAAGGAATTCGAGCAGCGCTTTTTGCGCATGCAGGCGGTTTTCGGCCTGATCCCAGGCCACGGAGCGAGGGTCGTCCAGCAGGTCGACGCTGATCTCTTCGCCGCGATGAGCAGGCAGGCAGTGCATGAACAGCACGTCATCGGCCGCCAGGTCGAGCAGGGCACGGTTGACCTGATACGGGGCAAACAGTTCGAGGCGCTTGGCCGTTTCGTCTTCCTGACCCATTGATGTCCATACGTCGGTGCTCACCAGGTGGGCGCCAATCACGGCATCACGCGGGTCGCGAACGATGGTAACGCGTTCGCCTGCCAGCGCCACGAACTCGGGGTTGGGCTCATAGCCTTCGGGGCAGGCAACACGCAGGTTGAAGTCAAACTGGATGGCCGCTTCTATATAGCTGTTGCACATGTTGTTGCCGTCACCAATCCAGGCCACGGTCTTGCCCTTGATCGATCCGCGATGCTCAAGGAAGGTCTGCATGTCAGCCAGCAGCTGGCATGGGTGCAGGTCGTCCGACAGGCCATTGATAACCGGTACGCGGGAATTGGCCGCAAACTCGGTCAGGGTGCTGTGGGCGAAGGTGCGGATCATGACGGCGTCAAGCATGCGTGACATGACGATGGCGCAGTCGCCTATCGGTTCGCCACGACCCAGTTGGGTATCTCGTGGTGACAGAAAAATGGCCTGGCCACCGAGCTGGATCATGCCAGCTTCAAATGACAGGCGGGTGCGGGTCGATGATTTTTCGAAAATCATGCCCAGTACGCGACCTTTCAAGGGTTCGAACAGAACGCTGCGCTGGCGCAGGTCCTTAAGCTCGATGCCGCGGCGAATCACGCTGACTAGCTCTTCGGGAGTGCAATCCATCAGGGAGAGAAAGTGCCTTGCGCTCATCATTAACTACCTTTTTTTGCAACGATCGCAGATGCTCAAGGCCGGGGTTTTCGGAAAAACGGGCGAGACCTGCGGCGAAAGCCGCACGGGGCGACGAAATAGGGGAAGGCGCGATCTTATAAGGAAATGTCGCGTCTTGCCAATAAGGGTCATATGTATAGAGGTTTGAGCGGGTCTTGCGCTGCATGAGCCACATCAGGCGGTTTGCCTCACCTCAGCTGCCCATTTGTACACTGCCGTGGCGTAGCTTGGCAATTGCGAGGGGGGGCGAGGTCGTCGTATTTGTCATCGCTGGCGAGGAGCGACGGCTGCGATGGCGTTGGCAACATTCCTGTCATGAGGCGGGGTTTAACTGCTCGCAGCCATCGTTTCTCGGCAGGGACAACAAGCTTTGTGGAGGGAGCAGGGGCATACTATTGTCTGTCGGGGAGACCGAGCGTCGCGCTCGGCTTTCCGTTACAATGCGCCACCGTGCCGACATCTGCGTCGGAAAGTTCAGCCGAGGTGCTCCATGGATATCATCGAAACTATTAAAGACCAGATTGCCAACAACACCATTCTGCTCTACATGAAAGGCTCCCCGAATGCCCCGCAGTGCGGCTTTTCGGCTAAAGCTGCTCAGGCAGTCATGGGGTGTGGCGAGAAGTTCGCTTACGTGGACATCCTCCAGAATCCTGAAATTCGTGCCAATCTGCCAAAGTACGCCAACTGGCCAACTTTCCCGCAATTGTGGGTAGGTGGCGAGCTGGTTGGCGGTAGCGACATCATGGCTGAAATGGCCGCTGATGGTTCTTTGCAGGCTTTGATCAAAGAAGCTGTCGAGAAAGCCGCAGCAAACAAGACTGAAGCCTGATATCAGTCGCGTCGTGACAGTTGTTTTGTCGCACGCATAAAAAAGCCCCGCCTCTGTGATAAACAAGGCGGGGCTTTTTAATGGGTGTTAGTTACTCACCCATTTGCGATTGCAGGTAATTCTCAATACCCACTTTGTCGATCAGGCCCAACTGAGTTTCCAGCCAGTCGATATGTTCTTCTTCCGACTCAAGAATATCTTCGAGCATTTCCCGGCTGCCAAAGTCACCAACTACTTCACAATGCGCAATGGCGGCCTTGAGGTCGGCGTGGCCAGTCTTCTCGATGCGCAGGTCACACTCCAGCATTTCCTTGGTGTGCTCGCCGATATGCAGCTTGCCCAAGTCCTGTACGTTTGGCAGGCCTTCCAGGAACAGGATGCGTTTAATCAGTTTATCCGCGTGTTTCATCTCGTCGATGGACTCGTGGTACTCATGCGCGCCCAACTTCTCCAGGCCCCAATCCTGATACATGCGTGCATGCAGGAAGTATTGGTTGATTGCGACCAGTTCGTTGCCGAGAATTTTGTTGAGGTGCTGAATAACCGAAATGTCGCCTTTCATGGCTGGGGCCTGCCTTAATTAACTGTATATAGGGCAGAGTTTGATCTGCACCTTGCAGACTGTCAAACCTAAGTATTTGAATAATAAATGAAAATTAATCGGAATAAGAATGTTTGTGTTCCGCGTCTTGGGCCTAAGCACTTGAATTCTGGGCATAAAAAAACCGGACGCTATGTCCGGTTCTTTGGAATTGGTTAATCAGGCGACTGAAAATTCTGCCGGGAAACTCATGACAGCCTGGCTGGCTTGCAGCGAGGAAAGGGTTTCGCGAACCACTTGCTTGGCCAGACAGGCACATTTGCCACATTGGCTGGCAACACCTGTCGCTTCACGCACTTCACGGTAACTGCAGCAACCGTCGTAGATTGCGTCGCGGATTTTTCCATCGGTGACGCCAGTGCAAAGGCAAACGTACATAAATAAGAACCATCGCTGGTTGGGATTCAATGCCAAGGATCTTAATGTTAACGAGAATGATTGTCAAAGTACCTTGAGTCTCAATTGAGGGTCTCAGGCACTGTGCTGACGAACGGTTCTTTTGAGCGCTTTCGGGCGGGTGAAAAAGGGTGCCTGCCAGTTCCGACGAGCGGTGTATGATGACCGGTCTTTTTACCCGGGAGCTGATTGCCTGGCGTCGTTTTCAACGGCTGCCCAATCAGGTTCTGTTTTTCACGCTGCACACCAGGAGATATCCAATGAGCGTACTCGTAGGCAAACAAGCCCCTGACTTCACCGTCGCCGCCGTACTTGGCACTGGCGAAATCGTTGACAGCTTCACGCTGTCCTCCGCCATCAAAGGCAAATATGGCCTGGTGTTCTTCTACCCACTGGACTTCACTTTCGTATGCCCGTCCGAGCTGATCGCACTGGATCACCGTATTCCTGAGTTCCAGGCGCGCAATGTTGAAGTGGTTGCGGTGTCCATTGACTCCCATTTCACCCACAACGCATGGCGCAACACGCCAGTGAACAATGGCGGCATCGGCCAGGTGAAATACACCATGGCTGCCGACATCAATCACGCCATCTGCAAGGCCTACGACGTTGAAACCGAAGGCGGCGTGGCTCTGCGCGGCGCGTTCCTGATCGACGACAAAGGCGTTGTGCGCTCGCAGATCGTCAACGACCTGCCACTGGGCCGCAACATGGACGAGCTGCTGCGTCTGGTTGACGCCCTGCAATTCCACGAAGAGCACGGCGAAGTTTGCCCGGCCAACTGGAAAAAAGGCGACAAGGGCATGACCGCTTCGACTGCAGGTGTTGCGGCTTACCTGACTGAAAATGCTGACCAGCTGTAATCGTCAGTTTCAGGCATAAAAAAACCGGACCCAGTGTCCGGTTTTTTTATGGTGCGCTGTAAGCCTTTACGACAGGATCAGTCGTTGAAGTCTTTCCAGCCGCCCATTTGTTTCCAGCTGTTTACGATGCCACAGAACAACTCGGCGGTTTTCTCGGTGTCGTAACGGGCCGAGTGTGCTTCACGCCCATCAAAGTCGATGTCGGCGGCCTGGCAGGCTTTTGCCAGGACGGTCTGGCCATAGGCCAGGCCAGCAAGGGTCGCGGTGTCAAAGCTCGAGAACGGGTGGAAAGGGTTGCGCTTCATGTCCAGGCGCGCGACAGCGGCGTTGAGGAAGCCCAGGTCGAAGCTGCTGTTATGCCCCACCAGAATGGCGCGTTTGCAGCCATTGGCCTTCAGGGCCTTGCGCACACCGCGGAAGATATCGGTCAGGGCTGTCTCTTCACTGACGGCCATGCGCAGTGGGTGATCGAGCTTGATACCGGTGAATTCCAGTGCAGCGGCTTCGATATTGGCGCCTTCAAACGGCTCGACACGGTGGAAATAGGTGTGTTCGGGGAACACAAAGCCTCTTTCGTCCATGCCGATCGTTACGGCAGCAATTTCCAGCAATGCATCAGTAGCACTGTTGAAACCGCCGGTTTCAACATCGATTACGACCGGCAGATAACCGCGAAAGCGCTCTGCCATCGGGTGGCGTGGACCGCCGCCATGGCCGCCTTCGTGTTCGTCATCATAATGGTCGTCACTCACAGCTGTTCCTCCAGCAGGCGCCAGCGCAGTGTTTCACCGGCGCGCAGCGGAATTACGGTCAGCTCGCCGAAAGGCAGGCTGGTTGGGGCGGTCCACTCCTGGCGAACCAGGGTGATCTGTTCGTTGCTGGCGGGCAAGCCGTAGAAGCGCGGGCCGTTAAGGCTGGCAAAGGCTTCCAGCTTGTCGAGCGCATTGCGCTGTTCGAACGCTTCGGCGTACATCTCGATGGCCGCATAGGCGGTATAACACCCGGCGCAACCGCACGCCGCTTCCTTGGCGTGCTGGGCGTGAGGTGCCGAGTCAGTGCCCAGGAAAAACTTCTCGCTGCCGCTGGTGGCCGCATCCAGCAGGGCTTCCTGATGGGTGTTGCGCTTGAGGATCGGCAGGCAATAAAAGTGCGGGCGAATGCCGCCAACCAGCATGTGATTGCGGTTGTACAGCAGGTGATGAGCGGTAATGGTTGCGCCGACGTTGGCCGAAGCCTCGTTGACGAACTGCACCGCGTCGGCGGTGGTGATGTGCTCAAACACGACTTTCAGCGTCGGGAAACGATCTACGACGCGGCGCATATGCTCGTCGATGAAGATCTTTTCGCGGTCAAACACGTCTACGCCGGCTCGGGTGACTTCACCGTGGATCAGCAAAGGCATGCCGACTTCGCCCATGACTTCCAGAACCGGGAAGATCGCGTCGATACTGGTTACACCGGAGTCGGAGTTGGTCGTTGCCCCGGCCGGATACAGCTTGGCTGCATGGACGAATCCGCTGGCCATGGCCGTGCGAATGTCTTCTGGCTGGGTACGATCGGTGAGGTACAGCACCATCAGCGGCTCGAAGCGGCTGCCAGCGGGGCGTGCAGCCAGGATGCGCTGGCGATAGGCGTCGGCCTCGGCGGCATTGCGCACCGGGGGTACCAGGTTGGGCATGATGATGGCGCGGCCAAAAGTGCGCGCTACATCCGCGACAGTGTGAGGCAACACAGCACCATCGCGAAGATGTATATGCCAGTCGTCGGGACGCAGCAGGGTCAGGCGGTCAGACATTGGGGATTCCAGGCGGGTCGAACTGAGGTGAATGCTACCGGAAAAGACTCTGGCAGGCACTCGCTATCAAGTTTTGTGATTGCTGACCGATATCTGATGAGCATGCCGTAAATCTGTGGCCTGTTTTTTTGCTGTACAAGCCTGTGGAGCCTCCCGTGCGCCAGCGTTATTTCATCCTGCTCAGTATGTTTGCCAGCCTGCCAGCCATGGCTCTGACTTTTCAGACGCGGCTGGAGAATATCGAGTGGAAAGTGGAAGGTGACAAATTCGAATGCCGTCTGATTCAGCCGATTACCGATTTTGGTTCGGGTGCTTTTGTAAGGCGTGCAGGAGAACAGGCTGTATTTCGTCTTAATGCCTACAACTCAATGTTGGGCGAGGGCTCTGCCAAGCTGTTGGCCGCCGCTGCGCCCTGGCAACCGGGCCGTGGTGATATTGACCTGGGCTCGGTGCGTATTGGCCGTGGGCAGGTGCTTTTCAACAGTTCCCAGGCGCAGGCCGCCAACTTGTTTCGAGGCTTGATTGAGGGGCGCAGCCCCTTGATAAGGCATTATTCTCGTGAGGGCAATGTCTCGGAAGTACGCCTGCTCCCTGTCAGGTTTCGCCAGGCTTACGGCGACTACGAGGCCTGTACCGCAAAGCTTTTACCGAAAAACTTTGAGCAGGTCAGACAAAGCCAGATCGGTTTCCCTGGCGGGGGGACCGAACTGGACGCGGTGGCCCGGGTCAACTTGCAAGTCATGGTCGAATACTTGAAGGCAGACCCTACAGTCAATCACGTCATCCTCGACGGTTATTCCGATAATCAGGGCAATCGCTTGACCAATCGTGAGCTGTCGCGGCGCCGGGCATTGGCGGTAATGGAGTATTTCAAGCAGAACGGCCTGCAGGAGTCGCAGATCACGGTGCGATTCCATGGTGAGCAATACCCCTTGGCGGCGAATACCAGTCGGGTAAACCGGGCGAAAAATCGCCGGGTAAGCGTCCGCCTGGAACGGCTCCCTGTGCCTGAAAAAGCTGCGCCATCTGTAGGTCCCAGCAATCCAGCGGCTATTTCCTGAAGCAACGGTCTCGTCGCGTCTTTGATATAAACTGTCGCTTTGTCGTCTTAAGCTGTCGCGCCTCTGTAAATTCATGGCTGTGGGCGGTAGACTGTTCGGCTTTTCGAACAACCCGTGGAGTGATGGCATGGCGGACGTAAACAAGGTCGTTCTGGCTTATTCGGGCGGCCTGGACACTTCGGTGATCCTGAAGTGGCTGCAGGATACTTATAACTGTGAAGTCGTAACCTTTACCGCTGACCTGGGTCAGGGTGAAGAGGTCGAACCTGCACGTGCCAAGGCGCAAGCCATGGGCGTCAAGGAAATCTACATTGATGACCTGCGCGAAGAGTTTGTTCGTGACTTCGTTTTCCCGATGTTCCGCGCCAACACCGTTTACGAAGGCGAGTACCTGCTGGGTACATCCATTGCTCGTCCGCTGATTGCCAAACGCCTGATTGAAATCGCCAATGAAACGGGCGCCGATGCCATTTCCCACGGTGCAACGGGTAAAGGTAATGACCAGGTTCGCTTTGAACTGGGTGCCTATGCCTTGAAGCCAGGGGTGAAGGTTATTGCTCCTTGGCGTGAGTGGGACTTGCTCTCCCGTGAAAAGCTGATGGATTACGCTGAAAAGCATGCAATCCCGATCGAGCGTCACGGCAAGAAAAAATCCCCGTACTCGATGGATGCCAACTTGCTGCATATCTCCTACGAAGGTGGTGTGCTCGAAGATACCTGGACTGAGCACGAAGAAGACATGTGGAAGTGGACCGTCTCTCCGGAGAACGCTCCTGACAAGCCGCAGTACCTGGAACTGACCTACCGTAATGGCGACATCGTTGCGCTGGACGGTGTTGAGATGACACCTGCGACTGTTCTGGCAACGTTGAACCGTATTGGTGGCGAACACGGTATCGGCCGTCTGGATATCGTCGAAAACCGTTATGTTGGCATGAAGTCCCGTGGTTGCTATGAAACCCCGGGCGGCACCATCATGTTGCGTGCTCACCGCGCCATTGAGTCGATTACTCTGGATCGTGAAGTCGCTCACTTGAAAGACGAGTTGATGCCAAAGTACGCCAGCCTGATCTACACCGGCTACTGGTGGAGCCCTGAGCGCATCATGCTGCAACAGATGATTGATGCTTCGCAGGTTCACGTTAACGGTGTTGTTCGCCTCAAACTGTACAAAGGCAACGTGATTGTTACCGGTCGCAAGTCTGACGAGTCGTTGTTTGATGCCAACATCGCAACCTTTGAAGAGGATGGCGGTGCTTACAATCAGGCCGATGCTGCCGGCTTCATCAAGTTGAATGCATTGCGCATGCGTATTGCTGCAAATAAAGGGCGCAAGTTGTTCTGATACAGCTCGCCTGGTAAAGCCCCAGCCAATTGGCTGGGGCTTTTTTTTTCCTGCAATTCAGGTATTTGTTTGGGGGCGGGGTGAGTTAAGCAGGGTGAATCTGTGTGCGTCGGTGTTGTAGCTGATAATGGTTGTATGGTTGATGGATGACGTATGTTTGAAGTTGTCGATGGCCAGTCGAAGAGTTTCCTGAGGGATACTGGAGTGCTGGTTGGTAAGCAGTAGCAGTACAGCATGTCTGGGGGGCGTGTTTTTATATTTGCGGGTTGCTTTGTAATAGATATGTAATACCTCTTCGGCAGTGCCTTTATGAGGGGAGAGCAAGTGCAGGTAGTTCAGGTCCATAAGATAAAGTGTTTTTAACTCTGAGCCCTCTCTCCATGCATGACTCTTGGCAAAGAATGTTGCGTGCGCTCTTTCGGGGGGTGGAAACGGGGGAGGGTCTACGTGGTGGACTCTTTGGCCTTGAAGGAAGATGTTATGGGGTCTGTATAAGCTGTACGGGGAGCCTGAAGGGCAGGCGGGTATAAATAGTTGTGCGGATGTACTTGTGCTTGCAAATGAATTGCCTTGCTTCAGGCAAGGGCCAGTCGGCTGAGAGAACCCTTCCGGAGTATTCTCGGCTTTGGATAAGTCAGCGGGGGTATAAAGTGTTTTGTTATTGAAGTTTAAGGTCAGGAAAAACAACGTGATCAGAAGTGATGGGAACACAATCAGGAACCATACGTATATTTTTTGATGCTCACTGTCGATATAAGGGAGAGAGACTGCAGCGGACGCTTCCGTCAGCATTGAAAAAACAGCGATAACGGTAAGTGGGTGGTTGATTTTTATGGTGTTTTTTATCATGAAAGTGCCTTTTGGTAAAAGTCGGAATGATAAGGAAGAAGGCGCTTCTTGGCGGTGTATGGCCAGCTTGGAGTATCTGTGCAGGGTCAATGTAAGTCGGGTGATTGGTTCAGCGCTTTCTTCAGGGAGTTGCTAGCGTTTTTTAAAATTAGTCGTGTTTTTTTTAAGGCGCAAATCAATTGCATGAGATTGTGTCGCGCCCGGCTGGCGGAATTTATCGATTTCTTGAATAAGAGGTTTGTTTTTGTAGGGGGGCTGTCGTTATCAGATCGGACCTTGTTAAAGGGCGTTAAGTGTTTTTTGTAAAGGGTGTAAGGTTTTTAGTCAGTGACTGATTTGAATGATAAGTCTGAGAGGGAGTTGTAGGTGGATGAACGTATCTATCGGATATTTATTTTTATCTTGGTTGGGTTTGCCTGGGCGAACGTCTTGCCGTTATTTTAGCGTGATTTAATGCTTTAGGTGTTTTCCTAATGATTTGTAGTCCGATTCTGTAAGCATGAAATTGTAATATTTTCCCTTGGAAAAATAGTAGATTTAATTTGAATGAACATTGAGATTTGTCACTGTGTTTTTTGTGGTTTTTAATGGGGGTGGGGCATTTTATTTGGGCGGCAGGCCATGGGGGTGGGGTATGTAGTTGAGTTGTCAGGCTGTTTGGTCAGATTTTTGAATGTGTTTTATATCTGGTTTTTTGAATGTGTCTTAAGTGGGTACGATTTCGTTATCTGTGTGAAAGTGTTGCAGTTCTATGTTGGGTTTTTATTTTAATTCTCGGCGCTTTCTTGAGTTTCGGTCTTCCCATGTCTGGCAGCTTGTGACGAAAGTGTGTGGGGGGCGTTTCAATGGGCGATATCTGTAGGGTTGATCTCCAATATTTGTAGGAAATGTCTTTGGTTGTTGATGCTTGAGGGGGTGCTATGCCCAGTTTGTTGCGACTAGGCTATGGTGCTGGTTCTGAAAATTCGAACAGCGATAAATTGGAATGGCCCATGAATAAAGTGCTGATCGTGGATGATCATCCTGTAATTCGTCTTGCTGTGCGTATGCTCATGGAACGACATGGCTACGAGGTTATTGCAGAGACGGATAATGGTGTGGATGCTTTGCAGCTTACGCGTGAATATGCGCCTGATATCGTAATTCTGGATATTGGAATACCTAGGCTTGACGGGCTTGAAGTTATAGCGCGGTTGTCCACACCGGCAGTGCCTATCAAGGTGCTGGTGTTGACTTCACAAGCCCCGGGTCACTTTTCCATGCGTTGCATGCAAGCCGGTGCAGCCGGTTATGTATGCAAGCAGCAGGACTTGACTGAACTGTTGAGTGCAATCAAGGCCGTACTGTCTGGCTACAGTTATTTCCCGAATCAAGCCTTGCACTCAGTACGTTCAAGCTTGGGGAATGCCAGTGAGGCAGATATGGTCAATCGCCTTTCTGGGCGAGAAATGATGGTGTTGCAGCAGTTGGCACGTGGAAAGAGTAACAAGGAAATTGCGGATGGCATGTTTTTGAGCAATAAAACGGTGAGCACCTACAAAACGCGCCTTTTATTGAAGCTTAATGCCCGTTCACTTGTAGATTTGATTGAGCTGGCACAGCGCAATGGCCTGGTGTGAAGAGAGGGGCTTGAAGATGTAATACCCCAAGCCCCCTGAGCAAAAGCCTCCACAACAGGAGGCTTTTGATGCCGTATCTCCGGGATTACAGGTCGTATCCATAATCTTCCAGCTCTTTTCTGAGCCGTTTTTCTTCCAGCAGTGCGTCAATGGTGCGGCGTTTGGCCAGATTGGTTTTAGCGACCTCGACAACAGGCTCTACGACTTCGTCCGAATCGACGACTGCGAAATCTTCCTCTACTTCCAGTTCTTCTTTGCCAGTGCTCATTCAATTCACTCCAGGCTAAGACAGCTAATGGCGCCCCTTATAGCGATAATCGTTCGTTGGGTAAAAAAGATTTTCTCAATCGATCAGCCCATAGAACGCCTATCACTCAATCATCAGAGTGTAGTGGTCTAATGAAACCGGACACCCTTTTAGGCGAGAATACTCGCCAGATCGAGGTGTCAGATGACCAAACAACGCCGTACCTTTTCCGCTGAATTCAAACGCGAGGCTGCCGACCTCGTGCTC
>NZ_JAAQWV010000018.1:0-92679 GCF_012985715.1 Pseudomonas sp. WS 5051 | reverse complement strand
TTGGCTGGCTGAAGGAGAACCGTCGCATCGTGACGCGCTTCGACAAGCTCGCAACAAGTTTTGCGGCGATGGTCTCATTGGCCTGCGCTATGCGGTGCTTGCGACAATACTTTACGTACAGAGCCTAGGCAAGCGCCGCTTCCTGCCTTTTTTCGTGACCCAGGCCCTGGGCGCGCTCAATGACAACCTGTTCAAGCAATCGCTGATTCTGGCCATCCTTTATAAGCTCAATATCGAAGGTGACCGGGGTATCTGGGTCAATCTGTGCGCGTTGCTGTTTATCGTGCCTTTTTTCCTGTTCTCGGCCCTGGCCGGTCAGTTTGGTGAAAAGTACGCCAAGGACCGTCTGATTCGTCTGATTAAGCTGGGCGAAATCGCCACCATGGTGGTTGCAGCCATTGGCTTTGCATTCGACCACCTGGCATTGATGCTGGTCGCATTGTTCGCGATGGGCACCCATTCGGCGCTGTTCGGCCCGGTCAAGTACTCGATACTGCCGCAGACCCTGCGACCTGAAGAGCTGGTGGGTGGTAATGGCCTGGTGGAAATGGGCACTTTTCTGGCGATTCTGGCGGGCACCATTGGCGCCGGGATCATGCTGTCCTCCGGCAATTACACGGTTATCGTTTCGGTGGTGATTATCGCGATCGCAGTGCTGGGGTACCTGGCCAGTCGCGCCATTCCGTCTGCGCCGGCAGATACGCCGCAGTTGCGGCTGAACTGGAATATTTTCAGCGAATCCTGGGCCACTCTGCGCCTGGGTCTGAATCAGACGCCTGCGGTATCCCGTTCCGTGGTGGGCAATTCGTGGTTCTGGTTTGTTGGTGCGATCTACCTGACGCAGATCCCGGCCTACGCCAAGGACTGGCTGTCTGGCGACGAGACCGTTGTGACGTTGATCCTTACAGTGTTCTCAGTGGGTATCGCACTGGGGTCGTTGTTGTGCGAGAAACTGTCGGGGCGCAAGGTCGAAATTGGGCTGGTGCCCTTTGGTTCGTTTGGCCTGACCGTATTTGGCCTGTTGCTGTGGTGGCATTCGGGGCAGATGCCGCAAAACATCCACGCCAACGACTGGCTGGGCGTGCTGGGTTTCAGCCAGGCCTGGTGGGTGCTGCTGGATATTCTTGGGCTCGGCGTGTTTGGCGGCTTCTATATAGTGCCGTTGTATGCGCTGATCCAGTCGCGCACCTCGGAGAGCGAGCGGGCGCGGGTGATCGCGGCCAACAATATCCTCAATGCGCTGTTTATGGTGGTGTCGGCACTGGTCACCATCCTGTTGCTCAGCGTGGCCGGGCTGACGATCCCCGAGTTGTTTCTGGTGGTGTCGTTGATGAATATTGCGGTCAACGCCTACATCTTCAAAATCGTGCCTGAATTCAGCATGCGCTTCTTGATCTGGCTGCTGGGCCATTCCATGTACCGCGTGCAGCACAAGCACCTGGAGCTGATCCCGGATGAGGGTGCGGCGTTGCTGGTGTGTAACCATGTGTCGTATGTCGATGCGCTGTTGATAGGCGGAGCAGTGCGTCGTCCGATTCGCTTTGTCATGTATTACAAAATTTACAATTTGCCGGTTCTGAACTTTATCTTTCGTACTGCGGGGACTATTCCCATTGCCGGTCGGGGGGAAGATGAAGCAATCCATGATCAGGCATTCGACAGGATTGCCCGCTATCTGGCTGACGGCGAACTGGTGTGCATCTTCCCTGAGGGCAAGCTCACCACGGACGGACAGATCGACGAGTTCAAGGCGGGGGTGATGCGGATTCTGGAGCGCACGCCGGTGCCGGTGATTCCGATGGCGTTGCAGGGGCTGTGGGGCAGTTTTTTCAGTCGCGATCCGCACAAGGGCTTTTTCCATCGCTTGTGGTCGCGGGTGACGCTGGTTGCCGGTGCGCCGATAGCGGCTGATGAGGCTACGCAAAAGCTGTTGCGTGAGCGGGTGATGGCGTTGCGCGGGGCTGTGCAGTAAATCAAAGACACTGTGGGAGCGAGCCTGCTCGCGAAGGGGGACTTGAATACCAGGTCGGCCCAATCGCGAGCAAGCCCGCTCCCACAGTTTTTCGTGCTATGTGCTGACTTTAAGGCCCACCAGGCCGGCAATGATCAGTGCAACACTGGCCAGCCGGAACAATGCCATGGATTCACCAAACAGGATGATCCCGGCAATCACAGTGCCCACCGCGCCAACGCCCGTCCAGATTGCGTAGGCAGTGCCCAGCGGCAGTTCTTTCATGGCCAGACCCAGCAAGCCAAGGCTGATGATCATGGCGCCTACAGTCAGGGCCGTCGGCAACGGGCGGCTGAAACCGTCGGTGTACTTAAGGCCTACAGCCCAGCCAACTTCAAACAGGCCGGCGAAAAACAGAATGATCCAGGACATGGTCTTCTCCATCAACTGATGGGGTCGTCCCCGGAATAATCACTCGATGAGTCGCGAGGTCGTCCTCGCAGTGCGCAGTATATTGCACATGATTATTCCCACAGGCAACCCCGATTTTTCACTCAATAGCAGCCTTGGCTGCTGCCAGGCGATCTTCTTTTTCGCTCATGCGCCGGAAATAGGTCGACAGCAGCGCCCCCGAAATATTGTGCCAAACGCTGAACAGCGCACTGGGCACGGCCGCCAACGGCGAGAAGTGGGCGCTGGCCAGAGCCGCGCCCAGCCCCGAGTTCTGCATGCCGACTTCCAGGGCCAGGGATTTACGCTGGGCCAGGGGCAATTTGAACAGACGGCCGGTAAAGTAGCCGAGCAAATAGCCGAAACTATTGTGCAGTATCACCACGGCCATAATCAGCAAGCCGGACTTGGCGATTTGCGCCTGACTGGCCGCCACCACGGCGGCGACGATAATCACGATGCTGACCACTGACACCAGCGGCAGCACATCGACGGCAAAGCGCACCCGTGCGCCAAGCAGGCGCTGGGCCAGTACGCCGAGCACAATCGGTAGCAACACAACCTGCAGGATCGACCAGAACAGCTCCATAAACGAAACCGGCAGCCAGGCCGACGCCAGCAGCCAGATCAGGGCCGGGGTCAACAAGGGGGCGAGGAGGGTGGTTACGGCGGCAATCGCCACCGACAGCGCCAGATCGCCCCGGGCCAGCCAGGTCATGACATTGGACGAGGTGCCGCTTGGGCAGCAACCGACCAGGATCACCCCAACGGCGATTTCCGGTGGCAGGTGGAACACCTGGCAAAGCAACCACGCCACGCCGGGCATGATCACGAAATGTGCAACCACACCCAGCGCCACACGCCAGGGGTGACGGGCGACTTCGGCGAAGTCATCGAGTTTGAGGGTCAGGCCCATGCCGAACATCACCACGCCAAGCAGCGGCACGATGTAGCCTTTAAGGCCAACAAACCAGGCTGGCTCAAGAAACGCCAGCACGGCAAAAATCAGAACCCAGTAAGCAAAGGTATTACCGACAAAGCGGCTTAAGGCAGCAAGTGCGCGCATGGTGGTCCTTATTGTGGTTGTTCTGGTGGATATGATTGTGGGAGCGAGCCTGCTCGCGAAGATCTCGTGAGCGCCGTGGCGCTACTTTCGCGAGCAGGCTCGCTCCCACAAAAAAAACGATTGCAGCGGGTGTTTAGATGCCCTGTGGGATCTCTTCGCCGCCCAGTGCTTCAAACAGCTGTGGCAAGAACTCGCCGAAGGTCAGCATCATCAGGGTGAAGCTGGCGTCCTGCTGGCCCAGATCGTCATCACCGCCGTCCTGTTCGGCCTGGTCTTGCAGCAGGTCTTCGAATTTCAGGCGTTTGACCACCAGTTTGTCGTCCAGTACGAACGACAGTTTGTCCTGCCAGGCCAGCGACAGCTGGGTTACGACTTTGCCAGTGCTCAAGTGCAGCTGGATTTCGTCGCTGGTCAGGTCCTGGCGTTTGCAGCGGATGATGCCGCCATCTTCATGGGTGTCGCGCAGCTCGCATTCGTCGAGGACAAAGAAGTTGTCGGCGGCTTTCTGGGTCTTGACCCATTCCGTCATCACCGCACTTGGTGCAACCTTGACTGCCAGTGGGCGAACCGGCAGCGAGCCGATCACTTCACGCAGGGTGGACAGTAAATCCTCGGCGCGTTTCGGGCTGGAGGCGTTAACCAGGATCAGGCCCTGTTTTGGCGCGATGGCGGCAAAGGTGGCGGAGCGGCGGATAAAGGCGCGGGGCAGAAACGCCTGGATGATTTCATCCTTGAGCTGATCGCGTTCCTTTTTGTAGACCTTGCGCATTTGCTCGGCCTCGATCTCTTCGACCTTCTCCTTTAATGCATCACGCACCACGCTGCTCGGCAGGATGCGCTCTTCTTTGCGGGCGGCAATCAGCAGGAAGTCCTGGCTGACGTGAACCAGCGGGGCGTCTTCGCCTTTGCCGAACGGGGCAACGAAACCGTAGGTGGCTACTTCCTGGCTTGAACACGGGCGGGCCAGTTTGGTGGCCAGTGCAGTTTCCAGCACCTGTGCATCAAATGGCAGATCTTGGGTCAGGCGATAGATAAGCAGGTTTTTGAACCACATGGGGTGAATCACTCCTATATACAAAGACGCATTATTCGCTTGATAACCTTAATAGGCCAACCCTGCGCTAAGCCTTTGTAGTGCTTGGGAAAATTATTTTAAAAAGTACTTGCCAGACTATAAGTCGCTCCGTAGAATGCGCGCCACACCGAGAGTGAAAGGGTGATTAGCTCAGCTGGGAGAGCATCTGCCTTACAAGCAGAGGGTCGGCGGTTCGATCCCGTCATCACCCACCATTCGCTCACAGTGTTACGCGCAGCGGTAGTTCAGTCGGTTAGAATACCGGCCTGTCACGCCGGGGGTCGCGGGTTCGAGTCCCGTCCGCTGCGCCATTTTTGTTGCCATAAGCCCCTTGAACGCTTGTGGTTGGGATAAGCCTGATAAATGCAGGTTTACCCGAAAGGCTTCGGTTTGGCAGTTCGCTGCGAAATCAAAGATGCAGGGCGATGGAAACGGATGTTTTTACAAGGCTTTGAAAAAAGCCAAATAAAAACAACCACTTACACAAATAGTGTGAGAGAATGCGCCCCGCAACGAAAGCGAAGTACAAGGGTGATTAGCTCAGCTGGGAGAGCATCTGCCTTACAAGCAGAGGGTCGGCGGTTCGATCCCGTCATCACCCACCACTTGCTTTCAATGTTACGCGCAGCGGTAGTTCAGTCGGTTAGAATACCGGCCTGTCACGCCGGGGGTCGCGGGTTCGAGTCCCGTCCGCTGCGCCATATTCTGAACACAAGCCCCTTGAACGCTTGTGATCAACAAAAAGCCTGCCTTGTGCAGGCTTTTTTGTGTATGCATGTTTTCTTTGATTGATAAAAAATTCAAATAAAACAACCACTTACACAAATAGTGTGAGAGAATGCGCCCCGCAACGAAAGTGAAGTACATGGGTGATTAGCTCAGCTGGGAGAGCATCTGCCTTACAAGCAGAGGGTCGGCGGTTCGATCCCGTCATCACCCACCACTTGCTTTCAATGTTACGCGCAGCGGTAGTTCAGTCGGTTAGAATACCGGCCTGTCACGCCGGGGGTCGCGGGTTCGAGTCCCGTCCGCTGCGCCATATTCTGAACACAGGCCCCTTGAACGCTTGTGATCAACAAAAAAGCCTGCTTAGTGCAGGCTTTTTTGTGCGCGGGTGTTTTGTGGTGTGTGGGGTTTAGAAATCCCAGCGCGTGGTCACCATCACATTGCGAGGGTCACCGTAGTACGACGAGTTATAAAAACCGATATTGGTGTAATACGACTTGTCGAATGCGTTGTTCAGATTGACCGTGGCCGACAGGTTTTTCGAAATCTGATAGCGCGCCATCAGATCAACCAGCCAGTATGGGTCCTGGGAGAATTTTTCCACGGTGCCGCCCTTGTTCCAGTTGGTCAGCATCTGCCAGCCGGTGCTCTGCCAGCGAACGCCGCCGCCCAGGGTCAGTTTGTCCAGATCGCCGGTCAGCTTGTAGCTGGTGTACAGGTTGATCTGGTCTTCCGGTTCCCAGGTCGAGACCTTTGTGCCGCCCTGGTCACGGCTGACCTTGTGGGTGTACCCCGCCTGCAATTGCCAGCCTGGCATCAGTTCACCGGAGATCTCTGCTTCGTAGCCCTTGGTCGTGGCCTTGATACCCTTGTAGGCGTAGTCGATGTCCGGGTTGGTCGGATTGCCGTTGTAGGCCATGTCTGCTTCAGGACGGTTGTCCTGATGCACTTCAAAGTAGGCCAGGCTTGAATTCAGGCGGCCATCAAAGAACTCGCCTTTCAGCCCCAGCTCGTAGTTGGTGCCTTCATCCGGCTCAAGCATCTTGTTGTCGCGATCGCGGTAATACGACTGCGGCAGGAAAATCTCCGTGTAGCTGGTATAGGCCGAAATATTGTCATTGATGTCGTAGATCAGGGCTGCGTAGGGCAGCACTTTGCCCGTGTCCTTGGCCTGGCTGGTGCCGGTCAGGGTGTAATTGGCAACCCGGGTGCCCAGCATCAGTTTAAGGTCGTCGGTCAGGCTGAAGCGGCCGGTCACGTAGGTACCGGTCTGGCGTGTTGTTTCATCGTTGTATGAAGTGACATTGCCCCAGTCCGGCTCAAGGCTGTTGCCTTTCCAGTTGTAGTAGTCGTAGGCGTTGTTGACCATATTGGCATTGGTATAGTCCTTGCCAGTCCAGTGCGATTTGGACACCGAGCCACCGACGACCAGTTCATGTTCGCGCCCCAGCAGGCTGAACGGACCGGTGGCAAACAGGTCACCGCTATCGCTGACGTATTCGCCGGTGTATTTGCGGGCGAGCATTTTTGCCAGCCCGGTAGTGGCGTCCGGGTCAAGCAGGGCGCCCAGCGGGGCGTTATAGCCGTTGATCTGGTGGTTGTACTGGCCTTTGACTACCCAACCGTTGGCAAAGTTGTGTTCCAGGGTTGAGAACACCGTGCGGGTGTATTGCTCCCAACTGCTCCATTTGGCGCCATTGTTGAATGAGCGCGGGGTGCTGATCCGGTCACCTTTGGAATTGAACAGTGATGCGCTGCCTGACCAGCTGGAACCCTTGGGGTTGTTGTCCTGATAATCGGCACCCAGGGTCAGCAGGGTGTCGGGGGTCAGATCCACTTCAAGAATGCCGTAGTAAACCTCGCTGTCACGCTTGTAGTGATCCATGAATGAGTGCTTGTCCTGGTAAGCCGCCACGGCCCGGCCACGCACATTGCCGCTCTCGGTTAATGGCCCGCTGACATCGATTTCGGAGCGGTAGTTTTCCCAGGAGCCTGCGCCCACATCGATATGGGCCTTGAATTCGCGGGTCGGTTTTTTGCGCACCATATTGATGGTACCGCCCGGTCCGCCAGCGCCGGTGAGCAGGCCGGTTGCGCCTTTCAGGATTTCGACCCGGTCATAGATGGCGGTGTCAGTCAGGGTGTGCCCGGCCGAGTACTGCGGGTCCTGCAAGATGGGGATGCCGTCGTACTGGAAGTTCTTGATCGCAAAACCACGGGAGTAATAGCTGGTGCGATCACTGTCATAGGTGGCCACGGTGATGCCGGGAGTGTGGCGCATCACGTCATCGATGGAGTTCATGCCGAAATCGTCCATGGCCTGGCGGGTCACCACGGAAATGGACTGGGGGGTTTCCCTTGGCGTCAGCACCATGCGTGTTGCTGTCGCGATGGAGCCGGGGGTGTAGGAACCGGTGCCTTCGGTGATAGTCCCGAGCTGGTTGGCGCTGACCTGGGTGGCGCCCAACTCCAGTGCGCCGCCTGCCGCGGGCAGGGCGTCGAGCCTGTAGCCGTTGGCGCCTTTGACCATGGTATAGCCGCTGCCCCGCAACAAGGCTTCGAATCCGTCATGTTCGTTGTAGGCACCCTGCAGGCCCGGAGTCGACAGGCCTTCCAGGTTGCTCGACTGAAAAATGATCGCCACGCCGGCTTGTTGCGCGAAGCGGTTCAGTGCGTTGCTCAGCGGGCCTGCGGGTATGTCGTAGCTCTGTACGGCTGCAGTTTGTGCCTGGACAGTGGCGGCGTATGCCACGCCAGCCGCCGACGCAACGATCAAGTGAATCGCCAGCGCAAGGGGTTTGTAGGAGGTCAGCATGGAAGACGTAGTCCTTTATGAGTCGTTGTTACCTACCTTGACGGCTGACTCGACAAAAGCGGAACGAATGGGAATTATTATTTTTCAGGGGTGTGCAACTGGCTGATCACAACCAGCCAGGGTGTGTAGGTTTTGATCTGCAGGGGCAAGGTGTCGGCGATCAGTTGCAACGCCCGGTCGGTATCGTCCAGAGGCAGTACAGCCGAGACGCGCAGGCCGGCCAGGGTGTTGCGATCAAACTGCAGGTGCCCGCGTCGATGGCGGGAAATTTCATCAAGCACCTGTGGCAGCGGCTGATCTTCAACCACCAGTTGATGGCGCTCCCAAGCCTGATCGATGCTGGCCGGGGAGATGCTGCCAGCCAGTTCGACCGAGCCCTGGCGAATCAGCGCCCGGGAGCCTGCACTCACCTCCAGGGTTTGCTGCTCGTTCGCGCTTTGCGCGGCGACGCGAGACTGCAACATGCTCAATACGGTGGTGTCACCCTGGCGCTTGACTACAAAGCGGGTGCCCAGGGCGCGCATGCTGCCTTGGGCTGTTTCCACGAAAAATGGCCGGGCGCTGTCATGGGCGACGTCGACCAGTACTTCACCTTGCAGTAGTTCAATGCGCCGCGCCTGGCCGTCAAAATGTACATTGAGCGCGCTGGTGCCGCTGAGGGTAATGCTCGAGTTGTCGGCCAGGCGCTGTGTTTTCCAGTCATTGGGGCCGGTGCTGATATCGGCCAGCCATTGCTCGGGATAATGGCTTTGCACCAGCAGGGTGGCCGGCAGGGCCAGGCAGCCGGCAATCAGCAGGGCGCGCAAGGCATGTTTGCGTCGGGTGACTGCCTTGCGCCCGGCAAATGCGGCATTGAGCGCTGCCTTGGCTGGCGTCGACTGCTGGCGCAACGCCTGTAGGCGGTTGATGACATCTTGCATGCGCCGGGCTGCGGCGGCGTGTTGCGGGCTTTGCTGTTTCCAGCGCTCGAATTCCAGGCGCAAGCCCTCGCTGAAGCCTTCCTCGTGCAGGCGAAGGATCCATTCGGCGGCTTGTTCGTCTATTGAATCGGGCTGTTCGGGCATGCGGGCTCAGGTGTTCAGGCTGTGGCTGCAATGCAGCAGGGCCTGGATAAGGTACTTGCGCACGGTGCGGTCAGACAGGCCCAGTTGCCGGGCGATTTGGCACTGGGTCAGGCCGTCCAGGTAATACAGCACAAAGGCCTGGCGGGCTTTGTCCTGCATGCCTTCGAGAATAAAGGCGATCTGCTCCAGGGCTTCCAGGGTGGTAAGAATTTGCTCGGGTGATTGATAGCCTTCGAGTGCCTCGGCGGTCAGCGCAAGTTCTTGCAAGTAGGCGTTTTCTATCTGTTTGCGGCGCACCTGATCGATGATCAGGCGGCGTGCCGTGGTGCTCAAAAAGGCCCGGGGCTCGCGCAGGGTGGCTACCGACTCGCGGGCATTGAGAATTCGGGCGAAGGTGTCCTGGGCCAGATCGGCGGCATTTTGCGCGCAACCGAGCTTTCTGCGTAGCCAGCCAAACAGCCAGCCGTGATGCTCGCAGTACAGTTCGGTAATAGCGCTCTGGTAGGACGGTTCACCCGAAGACATAGGACGCTGCCTAAATGTTATTGAGAATAATTACCAATTCTCAACGAAAGTCCGGGGTAAACGCAAGGCGGGCGATGAAATGTAACGGTCACTTGCAACTGTGGGAGCGGGCTTGCTCGCGATGGGATCGCCTCGGTGTGGCAGGTACACCGCGTTGTATCCATCGCGAGCAAGCCCGCTCCCACAGAGTGTGGAGGCGGGTGTTTTAGTTCTTCGCGATCAAATTGCCGGCATGCAGCCCGCATTCTTTTTGCGTGGCTTCTTCCCACCACCAGCGGCCTTCGCGCTCGTGCTGGTTGGGCAGTACCGGACGGGTGCAGGGCTCGCAGCCGATGCTGATAAAGCCGCGTTCATGCAGGCTGTTGTAAGGCAGCTCCAGCATGCGGATATAGCCCCAGACTTCCTCGCTGGTCATTTGTGCCAACGGGTTGAACTTGTACAGCGTGCGCTCGGGTGTGGAGAACGCGCCGTCAATTTCCAGGGCGGCAACCTGGCTGCGGGTGCCGGGGCTCTGGTCGCGGCGCTGGCCGGTGGCCCAGGCCTTGACCGTCGACAGCTTGCGTCGCAGCGGCTCGATCTTGCGTATGCCGCAGCATTCGCCATGGCCGTCTTTATAGAAGCTGAACAGGCCTTTCTCTTTGACGAAGGGTTCGAGCTTGCTTTGATCCGGCGAGATCAGCTCGATCTGGATCTTGTAATGTTCACGTACCTGTTCGATAAACCGGTAGGTCTCGGGGTGCAGGCGGCCGGTGTCGAGGCTGAACACCTTGACGTTCTTGTTGAGCTTCCAGGCCATGTCCACCAGCACCACGTCTTCGGCGCCGCTGAAGGAGATCCAGAGTTCGTCGCCAAAATGTTCAAAGGCGAGTTTGAGAATATCTTGCGGGGACTTGCTGGCGTATGTCGCGGCGAGTTCGGCGACGTCAAACGGATGGCTCATCAGGCGGCTTCCTGCAGTGAATGGCGCTGGGCGCTCTCTAGTCTCGTGATCTTATCAAAAAGCGCGGGCTACAGGGTTTGCAGCGTATCGAGCAGTACCTTCACTTTGGTGATGGATTCCTGGTATTCATCCTGCCAGTCGGAGTCGGCCACAATGCCGCCGCCGCCCCAGCAACTGATGCGCCCGTCCTTGACCAGCAGGCTGCGGATGGCGATGGAGCTGTCCATTTCGCCACGCACGTCGAGGTACAGCAGAGAGCCGCAGTAAATGCTGCGTCGGGTGGGTTCCAGCTCGTCGATGATCTGCATGGCGCGGATTTTCGGGGCACCGGTAATCGAGCCGCCCGGGAAGCTGTCGCCAATCAGGTCCAGGGCGTCTTTGCCATCGGCCAGTTCGCCGATCACGCTGCTCACCAGGTGATGGACGTTGGGATAGCTTTCGAGTGTAAACAACTGCGGCACGCTCACCGAACCGGTGCGGCAGGTGCGCCCCAGGTCGTTGCGCAGCAAATCGACGATCATCAGGTTTTCTGCGCGATCCTTGGGGCTGGCCAGCAGTTCGGCGGCGTTGGCTGCATCTTCGCGGCTGTCTTTGCCCCTTGGGCGGGTGCCTTTGATCGGTCGGGTTTCCACTTGATTCTGACTTATCCGTACAAAGCGTTCAGGAGAGAGGCTCAGGATCGCGTTGCCGCCCGCCAGGCTCATAAAGCCGGAAAAAGGTGTGGGGCAGGCCGCGCGCAATGCGCCATAGGCACTCCAGGCATCGCCCTCGCACTGGCCGCTGAAGCGCTGGGTGTAATTGACCTGATAGCAGTCGCCCGCCTGGATATACCGATGGATCTGTTCCAGAGCCTGCTGGTACTGGCTGGCGCTGATATCCGGCTGCATCGGTTGCTTGAGATTGAATGGCTTGTTGTGCGACGGGGCAGGCTGGCTGAACAACTGGATCAGGCGCTGGCGCTCTGCTGTTTCGAGGCTTGGGTGAAATACAAGCTGGCTGGTGGCTGCATAATGGTCACTGATCAGCGCCCAGGCATACAGGCCCAATTGCGCTTCGGGCAGGTGCAGGTCATCCCGGGCGTTGGCGGGCAGCTGTTCGAGTTGTCGGCCAAAGTCGTAACTCAGGTAACCGATCAGACCGCCAGCAAACGGCAGCTCGTATTCGTCCGGGAGGCTGGCAGCGCCCAGTTGCTTGAGGCCTTCACGCAGGCGTTGCAGAAAGTCGCGCCCCGACTCGTCTGGCTGCAGGGTCAGTTCCGCCTCAGGCCATGCGCTCATCAGGTCAAAGCGACCACGGTCTGCAGTGGGGCGGCCACTGTCGAGCAGCACGGCGCCGGGTGCATTGCGAATGGCCGAAAAATAGTCGGCAGGGTTGGCGAGGTAAGGCAGCGGGTGTACGGAGCAGGTCAACATGCGCAGCAAATCAGCCATCGGAGCGGGGGGGGCTGATTGTAGTCCTGTGCAGGGTTGCAAATCTATGCGGCTTGTGGGGACTGCGAGAACTGTGGGAGCGGGCTTGCTCGCGATAGAAGCGACGCGGTTTAGCAGGTAAAACGCGTTGATAGCATCGCGAGCAAGCCCGCTCCCAAAGGTGTGAAAACGCTTATTCGGGCGGGTGAATATGGCCGAACAGTTCCTGGGCAAAGCGCACGCGCTCTTCCGGTGTTTCCTTGATGCCTTTGGCGGCCAGTTCTTCGAGGTGGGCCTCGACTGCGTGGGTGCGCAGGGTCAGGCCGCAATCGTTGGCAATCTGGATATTCAGCCCCGGACGGGCGTTGAGTTCCAGAATCAGCGGGCCTTTATCCTGATCGAGAACCATGTCCACGCCGATGTAGCCCAGGCCGCATAACTCGTAGCAACCGGCCGCCAGCTTCATGAAACCGTCCCAGTTGGGCAGTTGCACGCCGTCCACCGCGTTGGTGGTGTCGGGGTGCTTGCTGATGATGTTGTTCAGCCAGGTGCCACGCAGGGTCAGGCCGGTGGCCAGGTCGACGCCAACACCGATGGCGCCCTGGTGCAGGTTGGCCTTGCCGCCCGATTGCCGGGTAGGCAGGCGCAGCATGGCCATTACCGGGTAACCCATCAGCACGATGATGCGGATATCCGGCACGCCTTCGTAGCTGATGCTTTTGAAGATCTGGTCCGGGGTTACCCGGTATTCGATCAATGCCCGGTCCCGGTGACCACCCAGGGAGTACAGGCCGGTGAGGATGCTGGAAATCTGATGTTCGATCTCTTCATGGCTGATGATCTTGCCCGAGACGGTACGGAAGCGGTCTTCGAAGCGGTCCGCGATCACCAGAATGCCGTCACCGCCCGCGCCTTGTGCGGGCTTGATCACGAAGTCGTTGCGGTCACCGATGATGTCATCCAGCTTTTCGATTTCTTTCTCGGTGGAAATCACGCCGTACATCTCAGGTACGTGAATGCCCGCTTTGATTGCACGTTCCTTGGTGATGATCTTGTCATCCACAATCGGATACAGGCTGCGTTTGTTGTACTTGAGTACGTAGTCCGCATTGCGCCGATTAATGCCCATGATGCCCCGGGCTTCCAGGGCCTTCCAGGTCTTCCAGAAGCCGAACATCAGGAGTCAGCCTTCAAGAATGCTTTGAAACGCACCAGTTCGGTCAGGCGGTAGCCACGATAGCGACCCATTGCCAGCATGAAGCCCACCATGATCAGCAGGATCGCCGGGAAGGTGAACACGAAGTACACCAGTTCCGGCACGCTCATGACCAGATACGCCAGGGTGGCTGCGAACAGGGTGCCGATCGCGACCTTCATGGCATGCCCGCCACCGCGCTCTTCCCAGGTGATCGACAGGCGCTCGATGGTCATCGTCAGAATCACCATCGGGAACAAGGCGACTGAAAGCCCGCGCTCCAGACCCAGCTTGTGGCTGAACAGGCTGATGGCCGCGATCAGGATAACGACAAAGGTCAGTACTACAGACAGGCGTGGCAGCATCTGCAGCTTCAAGTGTTCAAGGTAGGAACGTAGCGTCAGCCCAAGTGCGGTGATCACCGTAAAGAGGATGATGCCGAAGCCCAGTTGGGTCTCGCGGAAGGCCAGGGCAATCAGTACCGGGGTGAATGTGCCCAGGGTTTGCAGGCCGATCAGGTTGCGCAGAATCAGGATCACCAGTACCCCGATCGGGATCATGACCATGATCATGAAGGTTTGCTGGGTCTGCAGCGGCAAGCCGTACAGTGAGTATTCGAGGAAGTTGGCGTCGGTGTTTTCGTCGGTCAGCTTGGCCAGGCGAATGGCGTTCATTTCGCTGTTGTTCAGGCTGAAGGTAACGTTGGCTTTTTTGCCGCCATCGACGGTTACCATCGGTTCGTCGCCGATCCACCACAGCAGGCGGTCGGATGGCAGGCCCTGTTCGCCGGTTTCCGGGTTGAAGTACAGCCAGTCGTTGCCGTTAAAGCTGCGCAGCCACAGTTCCGGGGTTTGCGGCTGGTCGGCCACCAGGCGGATGGTGTGGACTTTTTCCATTGGAACGTGGGCAATCGACAGCAGCAGCTCGATGATTTGTGCCTTGTGCGCAGTCGAAGGATCACCCGCCAGCAGCAGTTTCACGTTGTCATCATTGGCATTGCTGACGCGCTTGATGGTTTCGCTGATAAAGGTTTCGACATCGGCCGAGTGCTGGCGGATAGGTGCAAGCAAGGCTTCGGCGGCGATTTTTTCCGGGCCTTCCACGGCGATGCTGTCGCGGAACACCGGGCCTTTGACCTTGGTCTTGTCGCCCGAGTAGCGCTTGGTCAACACCAGGCGGTAGTACAGGGTTTGCTTGCCACTGACCCGGCGTGCCGACCAGGTGACCTTGCGGTTGCCGTCAACCCGGTTGACGCTCACCCCGTAGTTGTTGGAGATAAAGCTCTCGTTGAGGCTGACGTAGTCGCGGTTAAGCGGCGGCACGAACATCTGGATCTTGACCGGGTCTTTGGAGCTGGCGACGAACTCGACCTTGGCGTCGATATTCCACAAGTCGTCCGTGGCGTCTTCGGTCACAGGAATGCCGAGGACGAAAATCTGATAGGCCGTAATCGAAATGCCCAGCACCACAAGGATGGTGATCAAGATTTTCAGGTGAAGGGTAAGAGCGCGCATTTCAATTACTCTGCGGTTTGAGCGTTGGCGACGCAGGCAGGTTTGCCAGCAGCGTATTTAAGGCTTGGGTCGACCAGCGCATCAAAGCGTTTGAGCGCTTCGGAGCCAATCAACAGCGGGTATTGGAACGCACTTCTATCGGTCAAGTTCACTTCGATGGTGCGTAAAGCCTTGCCCATGCAGATTTCCAGGGAAATAACCGGGCGCGAGGTGTAGTTCTTGTCGGACTCAGGATCGTAATCACCCGAGCGTCGCTTGATCTTGCTGACACGGGCCAGCGGGCGTTCGATGGGGTGCGAGTGGGCATCATCGATGGCCAGGTAAAAGCGTACCCAGCTCTCGCCATCACGCTTGAAGCGCTTGATATCTCGGGCGCTGAGCGAGGCGGTCTTGGCGCCGGTGTCGAGTTTGGCCGCCACCTGCAGGTCGATACCTGCCAGTTCAGCGTATTCGTTGAGGCCGTACACGGTTTTTTCGCCAGCCAGGCTCAGGCCGGGTATGCACAGCAGGAAGGCGAGGATATAGAGGGGAAGCAATTTCATAAATCGAAGCACGTCTCTTGCAATCTTCAGTTCAAGGCGACTGGCAGGAGCGCAAGTTTCCTCGTGCGGCTGCCCTATGGATGAGGGCAGGGCGGATGCGGTCGGCATTCTAACATGATGGTTTTATGGCGCCAGCGCCGAGGCGCTTGCAAGCGGCGATCAACCCTGTCGATACAACCAAGGTCGTATTCTTTGATTGTCGACAATATCGATTTATTCTTTGACTATCAGGGCTGAAATAGCTAATTTCAGCACTATTGATTTTCAAGGTGTCGACAATATGCTGCAAGCACTGGAGCCTGCCACGATCGCCCAGGACGACTCGGAAACCCTTTCCGAGAACGTTTTTCGGCGCATTCAGGCGGCTATTGTCAAAGGCGAAATCGCCCCGGGAAGCAAGATCTCCGAGCCCGAACTGGCGCGCACCTACGGCATCAGCCGCGGGCCATTGCGCGAAGCCATCCATCGCCTTGAAGGCCAGCGTTTGTTGGTGCGCGTCCCCCATGTCGGGGCGCGGGTCGTGTCGCTGAGCCATGCCGAGCTGATCGAACTCTACGAAATTCGCGAGTCCCTTGAAGGCATGGCCTGCCGCCTGGCCGCCGAACGCATGAGTGACGAAGACATCGCCGAGCTACGCCAGGTGCTCGAAACCCATGAGCGCGATGAGGCGTTTCAGGCGGGCGTCGGTTACTACCAGCAAGAAGGCGACTTCGATTTTCATTACAAAATTATTCAGGGCAGTGGCAATCGCACCCTGACGCAAATGCTCTGTGGCGAGTTGTACCAGTTGGTGCGCATGTACCGCATCCAGTTTTCCGCCACGCCCAACCGTCCACATCAGGCGTTTGCCGAGCATCACCGGATTCTCGATGCCATTGCCGATCGCGACGGCGAACTGGCCGAATTGTTGATGCGCCGACATATCGGCGCATCTAAACGCAATATTGCCCGTCATTACCAAGACGGTGCCCAGCAGACAGCCACTCCACGAGGTGAGTCATGAGCAATAAGAACAGTCCAGGCCAGCGTTTCCGTGATGCAGTTGCAAGCGAACATCCTTTGCAAGTGGTGGGTGCGATCAACGCCAATCATGCGCTGCTGGCCAAGCGTGCGGGTTTCAAGGCCATCTATCTATCGGGTGGAGGCGTCGCAGCCGGGTCGCTGGGCGTACCTGATCTGGGTATTACGGGTCTGGACGATGTACTGACTGATGTACGACGCATTACCGATGTATGTGATCTGCCATTGCTGGTGGACGTGGATACCGGCTTCGGCTCTTCGTTTTTCAACGTGTCCCGCACGGTCAAGTCGATGATCAAGTTCGGCGCTGCGGCGATTCACATTGAAGACCAGGTAGGCGCCAAGCGTTGCGGTCATCGCCCGAACAAGGAAATCGTTTCGCTGCAGGAAATGGTCGACCGTATCAAGGCCGCCGTCGATGCGCGTACCGATGACAGCTTCGTGATCATGGCGCGAACCGATGCGCTGGCGGTGGAAGGGCTTGAGTCAGCCCTGGAACGTGCCGCGGCCTGTGTTGAAGCGGGTGCTGACATGGTGTTCCCGGAAGCCATTACCGAGCTTGAGATGTACAAACTGTTTGCCAACCGGGTCAAAGCCCCGATCCTGGCCAATATCACCGAATTCGGTGCCACGCCGCTGTACACCACCGAGCAACTGGCCGGTGCTGACGTATCGCTGGTGCTGTATCCGCTGTCGGCATTCCGGGCCATGAACAAGGCGGCCGAAAACGTCTACACCGCGATCCGCCGCGACGGCACCCAGCAAAACGTGATCGACACCATGCAAACCCGCATGGAACTTTACGATGCCATCAACTACCACGAGTTCGAGCAGAAACTCGATGCGTTGTTTGCCGCGAAGAAGTAACAGAACACTGTGACTCTGTGGGCGCGGGCTTGCTCGCGATAGGGTCACCGCAGTGATTCAGGCAAACCGTGTTGCCTGAATCGCGAGCAGGCTCGCTCCCACACAGGTATGTATTGAACCCAGTAGTTGCCGAATCCCTAACAAATTCAAGATTGGAGAAGCGCAATGGCCGAAGCAAAAGTATTGAGTGGTGCCGGACTACGCGGCCAGGTGGCCGGGCAAACGGCCCTGTCCACCGTAGGCCAGGAAGGCGCAGGCCTCACTTATCGTGGTTATGACGTACGTGAACTGGCGGCCGAAGCACGCTTTGAAGAAGTGGCTTACCTGCTGTTATATGGCGAACTGCCGACCAAGACCCAACTGGCTGCCTACACGGCCAAGCTGCAAAAGCTGCGCGATCTGCCCCAGGCATTGAAAGAAGTGCTGGAGCGCATTCCCGCCGACGCCCACCCGATGGACGTGATGCGCACCGGTTGCTCGTTCCTGGGCAATATCGAGCCGGAGAAAGACTTCGCCGAGCAACAGGACAAGACCGACCGCCTGCTGGCCGCCTTCCCGGCGATCATGTGCTACTGGTATCGCTTCAGCCATGACGGCAAGCGCATTCACTGCGTAACCGACGAAGAGTCGATCGGCGGCCACTTCCTGCACTTGCTGCACGACAAAAAACCGAGCGAGTTGCACGTCAAGGTGATGAACGTGTCACTGATCCTTTACGCCGAGCACGAGTTCAATGCTTCGACCTTTACTGCCCGTGTTTGTGCCTCGACCTTGTCCGACCTGTATTCATGCATCACTGCAGCGATCGGCTCGCTGCGCGGCCCGCTGCACGGCGGCGCCAACGAGGCGGCGATGGAAATGATCGAACGCTTCGGCTCGGCAGAAGAGGCGGTGCAAGGCACCCTCGGCATGCTGGCGCGCAAGGACAAGATCATGGGCTTTGGCCATGCGATCTACAAAGACAGCGACCCGCGTAACGAAGTGATCAAGGGCTGGTCGAAAAAACTTGCCGACGAAGTGGGCGACACCGTGTTGTTCCCGGTCTCCGAAGCGATCGACAAAACCATGTGGGAACAAAAGAAGCTGTTCCCCAACGCCGATTTCTACCATGCCTCGGCGTATCACTTCATGGGTATCCCGACCAAGCTGTTTACCCCGATCTTTGTCTGCTCACGCCTGACCGGCTGGGCGGCGCATGTGTTCGAACAGCGTGCCAACAACCGCATCATCCGTCCGAGCGCCGAATACATCGGCGTAGAACAGCGCAAGTTCGTGCCAATCGAACGTCGCTGAGTGAGGCCACTGGCTCCCGCTGAAGGTGGGAGCCGGTTCCCTCTTTTGTAACTACCGTGATCGAGTCCTGCGCCAATGAATACTGAATTTCGCAAAACATTACCGGGCACCCGGCTGGATTATTTCGACACCCGTGCGGCCGTCGATGCGATCAAGCCCGGTGCGTACGACACATTGCCTTACACCTCCCGCGTACTGGCCGAAAACCTGGTACGCCGCTGTGATCCTGCCACCCTGAATGCATCGCTGAGCCAGTTGATCGATCGCAAGCGCGATCTCGACTTTCCGTGGTTCCCGGCGCGTGTGGTGTGCCACGACATTCTCGGCCAGACCGCGCTGGTCGACCTCGCCGGCCTGCGTGACGCCATCGCCCAGCAGGGTGGTGATCCGGCCCAGGTCAATCCGGTAGTGCCGACCCAACTGATCGTCGACCACTCGCTGGCGGTGGAATGCGGCGGCTACGACCCCGAGGCGTTCGAAAAGAACCGCGCCATCGAGGACCGTCGCAACGAAGACCGCTTCCACTTTATCGAGTGGACCAAAAAAGCCTTTAAAAACGTTGATGTGATCCCGCCGGGCAACGGCATCATGCACCAGATCAACCTGGAGAAAATGTCTCCGGTGATCCAGGTGCGCGACGGTGTGGCCTTCCCGGATACCTGCGTAGGCACTGACAGCCACACCCCTCACGTGGATTCGCTGGGCGTGATCGCCATTGGTGTCGGTGGTCTTGAGGCCGAAAGCGTGATGCTTGGCCGTGCCTCGTGGATGCGCCTGCCGGAAATCGTCGGCGTCGAACTGACCGGCAAGCTGCAACCGGGCATTACCGCCACCGATATGGTGCTGGCGCTCACCGAGTTCCTGCGCAAGCAGAAAGTGGTCGGTGCCTGGCTGGAGTTCTTCGGTGAAGGTGCCGCAGCGCTGACCCTGGGCGACCGTGCCACCATTTCCAACATGGCTCCTGAATACGGCGCCACGGCTGCGATGTTTTACATCGACCAGCAAACCATTGACTACCTCAAGCTGACTGGTCGTGAAGATCAGCAAGTGCAACTGGTGGAGAACTACGCCAGGGTCAGCGGCCTGTGGGCCGACAGCCTGAAGGGTGCGCAGTACGAGCGCAGCCTGAGCTTTGACCTGTCGTCGGTAGTGCGCAACATGGCCGGACCGAGCAACCCGCACGCCCGTGTGGCCACCACTGATCTGGCGGCCAAAGGCATCGCCGGTCAATGGGACGAAGTGCCGGGGCAAATGCCCGACGGCGCGGTCATCATCGCGGCGATCACCAGCTGCACGAATACCAGCAACCCGCGCAACGTGATCGCTGCGGGCTTGATGGCGCGCAATGCCAACCAGCTTGGCCTGAGCCGCAAACCGTGGGTCAAAACCTCGCTGGCGCCGGGCTCCAAAACCGTGGCCCTGTATCTGGACGAAGCCGGTTTGACCCATGAACTGGAAAAACTGGGGTTTGGCGTGGTGGCATTTGCCTGCACCACCTGCAACGGTATGTCCGGTGCCCTGGACCCGGCCATCCAGCAGGAAATCATCGACCGCGACCTGTACGCCACGGCTGTACTGTCGGGCAATCGCAACTTTGACGGGCGTATTCACCCTTACGCCAAACAGGCGTTTCTCGCCTCGCCGCCGCTGGTGGTGGCCTACGCGATTGCCGGCACTATCCGCTTCGATATCGAGAAAGATGTATTGGGCCTGGACGCCAATGGCAAGGAAATCCGCCTGAAAGACATCTGGCCGAGCGATGAAGAAATCGACGCTGTGGTCAAGGCCGCCGTGAAGCCGGAGCAGTTCCGCCAGGTGTATATCCCGATGTTCGCCATTCATGAAGACACCGGCCCGAAAGTCGAGCCGCTGTATGACTGGCGCCCGCAGAGCACGTACATCCGCCGTCCGCCGTACTGGGAAGGTGCGTTGGCCGGGGCTCGTCCGCTCAAGGGCATGCGCCCGCTGGCGGTACTGCCGGACAACATCACCACAGACCACTTGTCGCCGTCCAACGCCATCATGCTCGACAGCGCCGCAGGCGAATATCTGGCGAAAATGGGCTTGCCGGAAGTCGACTTCAACTCATACGCAACGCACCGCGGCGACCACCTGACGGCCCAGCGCGCGACCTTCGCCAACCCGAAACTGTTCAACGAAATGGTGATCGAGGACGGCAAGGTCAAACAGGGCTCCCTGACTCGCCTTGAGCCCGAAGGGCAGGTGATGCGCATGTGGGAAGCCATCGAAACCTACATGGAACGCAAGCAGCCGTTGATCATTATCGCGGGCGCCGATTACGGTCAGGGTTCGTCCCGTGACTGGGCGGCCAAAGGGGTGCGCCTGGCAGGGGTCGAGGCCATTGCGGCCGAGGGCTTTGAGCGTATTCACCGTACCAACCTGGTGGGCATGGGCGTGTTGCCACTGGAATTTTTGCCGGGCACCAACCGCAAAACCCTGCAAATCGACGGCAGTGAAACCTACGACGTGATCGGCGAACGCACCCCGCGTGCCACGCTGACCCTGGTGATCACCCGCAAAAATGGTGAGCGCCTGGAAGTGCCGGTGACCTGCCGCCTGGATACTGCGGAAGAAGTTTCGATCTACGAAGCAGGCGGCGTGTTGCAGCGTTTTGCCCAGGACTTCCTGGAATCGGCGACAGCCTAACCCCAGCGCCGGGGCCACGAGCCCCGGCTACTACAGGACTCAGTGATATGGCCTACGCAGCGCAAATCAGAATTCCCGCGACCTATATGCGTGGCGGCACCAGTAAAGGCGTGTTCTTCAGTCTGCTGGACCTTCCCGCCGTGGCTCAGGTACCGGGTGCCGCCCGTGATGCCTTGTTGTTGCGCGTGATCGGTAGCCCAGACCCTTACGAAAAACAGATCGACGGCATGGGCGCGGCCACTTCCAGCACCAGCAAAACCGTGATCGTCAGCAAAAGCCTGCGTGCGGATCATGATGTCGATTACCTGTTCGGTCAGGTCGCGATCGACAAGCCCTTTGTGGACTGGAGCGGCAACTGCGGCAACCTGTCTGCGGCGGTCGGGTCGTTCGCGGTCAGCAGCGGCCTGGTGGATCCCGCTCGTATCCCCCGCAATGGTACGGCGGTGGTACGTATCTGGCAGGCCAATATTGGCAAGACCATCATTGCCCATGTGCCGATCACCGACGGTGCGGTACAGGAAACCGGCGATTTTGAACTCGACGGCGTGACCTTCCCGGCCGCAGAGGTGCAGTTGGAATTTATCAGCCCGGCAGCGGATGAAGAGGGGGCAGGCGGTTCGATGTTTCCAACCGGTAACCTGGTGGACGACCTTGAAGTACCGGGTGTCGGCACCTTGAATGTGACCATGATCAATGCCGGGATTCCGACGATTTTCGTCAATGCGCGGGATATCGGTTACAGCGGTGCAGAGCTACAGAACGACATCAACAGCGACCCGAAAGCCCTGGCCATGTTCGAAACTATCCGTGCTCACGGTGCGTTGCGCATGGGCCTGATAGACAAGCTTGAAGACGCGGCCAAGCGTCAGCACACGCCCAAGGTCGCCTTTGTTGCCGGGCCTGCGGACTACGTGTCATCCAGCGGCAAGCCGGTCAGTGCCCAGAGTGTGGATTTGCTGGTGCGGGCCTTGTCGATGGGCAAGTTGCACCACGCCATGATGGGCACCGCTGCGGTGGCCATCGGTACGGCTGCGGCGATCCCGGGCACGCTGGTCAACCTGGCGGCCGGTGGTGAACAGCGCGATGCCGTGCGCTTTGGCCATCCCTCGGGCACCTTGCGCGTGGGTGCCGAAGCCCGGCAGGTTGACGGCGAATGGACCGTGACCAAAGCCATCATGAGCCGCAGTGCGCGGGTACTGATGGAAGGCTGGGTGCGGGTGCCGGGTGATTCTTTTTGATCGGGTGAACCCTTTGCCCTCACCCTGGCCCTCTCCCTCCGGGAGAGGGCCAGGGTGAGGGGCTTTTGATTCTGATACATCAAACGGGCATTTAGACCCGCAAAATCACGATGAACCTGAGGATGGACACGACCCTTACCCACTCTTTGGAGACTGCCCCATGAGCGCCAACGTCGACCTCAACAACCGCCCCGATTACGACAAGGTTTTGCAGGACATTGCCGATTATGTCCTGACCTACACCATCACCTCCCCCGAAGCCCTCGATACTGCCCGCAACTGCCTGATGGATACCTTGGGCTGCGGCCTGCTGGCGCTGCGTTTTCCGGAGTGCAGCAAGCACCTGGGGCCTTTCGTCGAGGGCACGGTTGTACCTTTTGGCGCGAGGGTCCCAGGTACTTCGTTTCGCCTGGATCCGGTCAAGGCGGCATGGGACATCGGCTGTATCGTGCGCTGGCTGGACTACAACGACACCTGGCTGGCGGCGGAGTGGGGCCATCCTTCGGATAATCTGGGCGGTATTCTGGCGGTAGCCGATCACCTGTCGCAAATACGTGTAGCCAATGGCGAAGCGCCGATGACGATGCGGGCGGTGCTCGAAGCAATGATCATGGCCCATGAGATTCAGGGCGTGATTGCCCTGGAAAACTCTTTCAATCGTGTTGGCCTGGACCATGTTCTGCTGGTCAAGGTCGCCTCGACGGCGGTGTGCGCCAAACTGATGGGCGCCACTCGCGAGCAGTTGCTGTCGGCGCTGTCCCATGCTTTTGTGGATGGGCAGGCGTTGCGCACCTATCGTCATGCACCGAACGCCGGATCGCGTAAATCCTGGGCCGCCGGGGATGCGTCGAGTCGCGGGGTGCGTCTGGCTGACATTGCATTACGCGGTGAAATGGGCATCCCCGGGGTGCTGACTGCGCCGCAATGGGGCTTCTACGATGTGCTGTTCAGCCATACCAACAAGGATCTGGCGCTCAAGCCCGAGGACCAGCGCCAGTTCAGCCTGAGCCAGCCCTATGGCACCTATGTAATGGAAAACGTGCTGTTCAAGATCAGCTTCCCGGCCGAATTCCATGCGCAGACTGCGTGCGAAGCAGCGGTGACCTTGCATCCCCAGGTCAAGGACCGCTTGCACGATATCGAGAAAATCGTGATTACAACCCACGAATCGGCGATTCGGATCATTTCCAAGCAAGGCAAATTGGCCAACGCGGCGGACCGTGATCACTGTATTCAATACATGACCGCGGTACCGCTGGCGTTTGGCAATCTGATAGCAGAACACTACGAAGATGATTTTCACGCGGCCCACCCGATCATCGACCAATTGCGGGAAAAAATGGTAGTGGTCGAAAATCCGCGCTACACACGCGAGTACCTGGAGGCAGACAAACGCTCAATTGCCAATGCCATCGAGGTTTTTTTCAGCGATGGCACCAGCACCGGGCAGGTGGAAGTGGAATACCCCATTGGCCATCGTCGGCGTCGTGATGAGGGGATTCCATTGCTGGAGGACAAGTTCAGGGCCAACCTGGCCACCCGTTTTGTGAGCCAGCGGTGTGCGCAGATTTTTACCCTGTGCAAGGATCAGCAGGCGCTGGAGGCCACGCCGGTTAACCGGTTTGTGGACCTGTTGGTGATTTGAGCCAGAAGTGGGAGCGAGCCTGCTCGCGAAAGGGCTTTACCGGCTTCGCGAGCAGGCTCGCTCCCACAGGTTTCATGTGTTCAGGGCTGTTATTTAAACCGCCGCTCCACGCCTTTTTCGACCAGGATCTTGGCCGATATTTCTTCCACCGAGAAATGCGTGGAGTTGATATGCGGAATGTTTTCGCGCTGAAACAGGCGTTCAACTTCGCGCACTTCAAATTCACACTGGGCAAAGCTGGAGTAGCGGCTGTTGGGCTTGCGTTCGTTGCGGATGGCCGTCAGGCGGTCCGGGTCGATGGTCAGGCCGAAGAGCTTGTGTTTGTGTTCACGCAGGGCAGCCGGCAGCTTGAGGCTTTCCATGTCGTCATCGGTCAGCGGGTAGTTGGCAGCGCGGATGCCGAATTGCATGGCCATATAAAGGCAGGTCGGGGTTTTGCCGCAACGGGACACGCCAACCAGGATCAGGTCGGCCTTGTCGTACTTGTGTGTGCGGGCGCCGTCATCATTGTCGAGGGCAAAGTTCACCGCCTCGATGCGCTCCATATAGTTGGAGTTGTGGCCAATGGAGTGGGACTTGCCCACCGAATACGAGGAATGTTCACCCAGCGCCTGCTCCAGTGGAGCAAGGAAACTGGAGAAGATGTCGATCATGAAACCATTGGACGTGGCGAGGATTTCGCGAATGTCCTGATTGACGATAGTGTCGAAAATTATCGGGCTGAATCCGTCTTTTTCGGCGGCGTTATCGATTTGTTGTACCATTGCCCGCGCTTTTTCCACGCTGTCTATGTAGGGGCGCGTGAACTTGCTGAAGGTCACATTTTCGAATTGTGCCAGCAAACTCTGGCCCAGGGTTTCGGCAGTAATACCGGTGCCATCGGATATAAAGAAAGCAGATCGTTTCATTTGCGCCTTGGGCCTTAAGCTGGTGACGATTCTTGGATATGATAGGCGCGCTTTTGTCGCGCTACATGACAGGCAGTGTCACTTATTTTCCAGGTCCAGGCCACAATCGCTGTGATGCCTCATGATGAGGATCCAGCGCCCTGAGCTTTTCCCAACACCGTTAGTGGAGAGATCACCTTGGTAGAGTACGTAGTTTCCCTCGATAAGCTCGGCGCCCATGACGTGGAGCATGTGGGGGGCAAGAACGCATCCCTCGGCGAGATGATCAGTAATCTTGCAGGCGCTGGTGTTTCAGTTCCCGGTGGCTTCGCCACGACTTCTCAGGCATATCGTGATTTTCTCGAACTGAGTGGTTTGAACGACCAGATCCACGCTGCGCTGGATGCGCTCGATGTAGATGACGTCAATGCCCTGGCCAAAACCGGTGCCCAGATCCGTCAATGGATCATGGAAGCCGAGTTCCCGGAGAAGCTTAACGCCGAAATTCGTACCGCCTTTGCCGCTTTGTCCCAGGGCAACCCTGACATGGCCGTTGCCGTGCGCTCCTCGGCCACCGCCGAAGACTTGCCGGACGCGTCCTTTGCCGGTCAGCAAGAAACCTTCCTGAATATCCGTGGCGTTGAAAACGTCATTCGTGCGGCCAAGGAAGTATTTGCCTCCCTGTTCAACGACCGCGCTATTTCTTACCGCGTGCACCAGGGCTTTGACCACAAACTGGTCGCCCTGTCTGCAGGCGTACAGCGCATGGTGCGCTCCGAAACCGGCACCGCGGGCGTGATGTTTACCCTGGACACTGAATCAGGCTTCCGTGATGTAGTGTTTATCACCGGCGCCTACGGCCTGGGTGAGACCGTCGTGCAAGGTGCGGTAAACCCGGACGAATTCTACGTTCACAAACAAACCCTGGAAGCGGGTCGCCCTGCGATTCTGCGTCGTAACCTGGGCAGCAAAGCCATCAAGATGATCTACGGCGACGAAGCCAAGGCCGGCAAGTCGGTCAAGGTGATCGACGTTGAAAAAGCCGATCGCGCGCGTTTCTGCCTGACCGATGCTGAAGTCAGCGAACTGGCCAAGCAAGCCATGATCATCGAGAAGCACTACAAGTGCCCGATGGACATCGAGTGGGCCAAAGACGGCGATGACGGCAAGCTGTACATCGTACAGGCGCGCCCGGAAACCGTGAAAAGCCGCAGCGCCGGCAATGTCATGGAGCGCTACCTGCTCAAGGAAACCGGTACGGTACTGGCTGAAGGCCGCGCCATTGGCCAGCGTATCGGTGCAGGCAAGGTCCGCATCATCAAGGACGTGTCGGAAATGGATAAAGTCCAGCCGGGCGACGTACTGGTCTCCGACATGACCGACCCGGACTGGGAACCCGTGATGAAGCGCGCCAGCGCCATCGTCACCAACCGCGGCGGTCGTACCTGTCATGCGGCGATCATCGCTCGCGAGCTGGGTATCCCGGCCGTGGTGGGTTGCGGCAACGCCACCCAGCTGTTGAAAGACGGCCAGGGCGTTACCGTTTCGTGCGCTGAAGGCGATACCGGGTTTATCTTTGAAGGCGAACTGGGCTTCGATATCAAGAAGAACTCCGTGGACGCCATGCCGGACCTGCCGTTCAAGATCATGATGAACGTCGGCAACCCGGACCGTGCCTTTGACTTCGCGCAATTGCCGAACGCCGGTGTGGGCCTGGCCCGTCTGGAGTTCATTATCAACCGCATGATCGGTGTACACCCCAAAGCCCTGCTGAACTACGATGGCCTGCCGCAGGAAATCAAGGACAGCGTCGACAAGCGCATCGCCGGCTACAACGATCCGGTGGGCTTCTACGTCGAAAAACTGGTTGAAGGCATCAGCACCCTGGCCGCCGCTTTTGCACCGAAAAAAGTCATCGTGCGCCTGTCGGACTTCAAGTCCAACGAATACGCCAACCTGATCGGCGGCAAGCTGTACGAGCCTGAGGAAGAGAACCCGATGCTGGGCTTCCGCGGTGCTTCGCGTTACATCAGTGAAAACTTCCGCGACTGCTTCGAGCTTGAATGCCGTGCGCTCAAGCGTGTGCGTAACGAAATGGGCTTTACCAACGTTGAAATCATGGTGCCGTTCGTCCGTACCCTGGGTGAAGCGAGCCAGGTGATAGATCTGCTGGCGGAAAACGGCCTCAAGCGTGGTGAAAACGGTCTGCGCGTGATCATGATGTGCGAACTGCCTTCCAACGCGATCCTGGCTGAAGAGTTCCTGGAGTTCTTCGACGGGTTCTCCATCGGCTCCAACGACCTGACTCAGCTGACCCTGGGTCTGGACCGCGACTCCGGTGTCATTGCGCACCTGTTTGATGAGCGCAACCCGGCGGTTAAAAAGCTGCTGTCCAACGCCATTCAGGCGTGCAACAAGGCTGGCAAGTACATCGGTATTTGCGGCCAGGGCCCGTCCGATCACCCGGATCTGGCGCTATGGCTGATGGAGCAGGGTATCGAAAGTGTTTCCCTGAACCCGGACACCGTTCTGGAAACCTGGTTCTTCCTTGCAGAGGGTCAGGCGCAGGCTTGAGTCGTTGAGCGTGGAGCAGGGCAGCCAAAGGGCTGCCCTGCTCTTTATAGGCAGTGGTAGGGCGAGTTCCTGTGTGAAATCGCCCTTTTTTGTGCAAGAGCATTATGCAAAGCAGCAGTCTCCTTTTTCCCGTTGCCCTGATCAGCGCTGAGCGTCGGGGCGATCTGAGCGAAGACGTTTATCGCTTGAAACCGGCCAACAGCCCGGATATTTCCGTTGAACTGGTGGTGACCCGCCTGGGGATGGCCGACGACAGCCAGGTACGCGGCGTGCCGGTCATCCTGTTGCATGGCAGTTTTTCCAATCGGCGTTTTTGGTACTCGCCCAAGGGGGCAGGGCTAGGGGCGTTTTTGGCGCGTGCCGGGTTTGATGTGTGGCTGCCCGAAATGCGTGGCCATGGTCTTTCGTCACGAAATATTAGCTGGGCTAAAAATCGCGTGGCGGACTATGCCCGCTACGACTTGCCAGCCATCGCGGCATTTGTTCGCGAGCAAAGCGGGCAAGTTCCGCACTGGCTCGGCCATTCTCAGGGTGCCATCAGTTTGGCCGCGGCCTTGGGGGGCAAGTATCTGAGTGAGCCGGATGTGGCGTCGGCGGCGTTTTTTGGCTGTCAGATCAATCGCCGTTACTGGTCACTGAAAATTCCTCCGATTGAGTGGGGTGCCTATCTGTTGTTGAAGCGCTTCAAGCAACTGTCGGGGACGCGACTCAAGCGTGGCCCGGAAGACGAGCCGGTCAGCATCGCCCTGGAAACCCTGCGCTGGAATGGTTTTATGGGGCGTTTCAAGGACGCCGAGCGCGACTGGTGGGCCGGTTTGGCCGAGGTTCAGGCCCCGGCACTGGTGGTGGCAGCGGTGGGTGATCGGCAAACGCCGGAGTGGGCGTGTCGCAAGCTGTTCGACCAGTTGGGCTCAGAACAGCGCATGTTCGTGTCCCTTGGCCGTGAGCATGGCTTCAGCTCTGATTACAGTCACGTTGAAATGCTGGTCAGCCAGTCTGCGCAGCAGGAAGTGTGGCCATTGGTGCGTGATTGGCTACTAAAAGGCACGACGAAATCGTTGTAGATACTCTGTTGCAGGTCAAGCCCTCTATTGTGGGAGCGAGCCTGCTCGCGAACGATCTTCGCGAGCAGGCTCGCTCCCACAGTTGCAGTGTTTCTGCAGCTGCTTCGTTCATACGGCAGCTGGTGCGGATGGCGTGTGACCCGATATCGCAAGGTGGTCATAACGTGTTCTTTTATGTGATATTGGTTGCCGCTCGAGGCTTGGACGACTTTTAAAGCCGGGCTTGTCCAAAGCGTCTATAACCCATAGTGCTATCGTTGTTTTCACTGTTGTGCCCACCCTGAACAGGAGCTTTCCCGTGAATCACTACATCACCCCCGATCTGTGCGATGCCTACCCTGAGCTGGTGCAGGTACTTGAGCCCATGTTCAGCAATTTCGGCGGGCGCGACTCCTTTGGCGGCGAGATCGTGACCATCAAGTGCTTCGAGGACAACTCCCGGGTCAAGGAACAGGCTGAACTCAGCGGTGAAGGCAAAGTGCTGGTGGTCGATGGGGGCGGTTCCCTGCGTCATGCCTTGCTGGGCGACATGATTGCAGACAGGGCGGCAAAAAATGGCTGGGAAGGTATTGTTATTTACGGCTGCATTCGCGACGTCGATGTGCTCGCGCAAACCGATCTCGGCGTGCAGGCTTTGGCCAGTCATCCGCTCAAGAGCAACCGTCGCGGTGTGGGCGATGTCAACGTGCCCGTGACGTTTGCGGGTGTCACGTTCCGCCCCGGTGAATTCATTTATGCCGACAATAATGGCGTTATCATTTCGCCAACCGCTCTGAAAATGCCGGGCTAAACGCATTACCACTAAGGATCACGGATGTTCGAGGAAGAAAACGCTCAATGGGGGCTGGTGCATGCGCTGGTGCTGGATGGTGAAGGCGGCGCACGTTCGATTGCGCGCACCGAGCTGAACGACCTTCAGTTGCAGGCCCACGAAAGCCTCTGGCTGCATTGGGATCGCAGTCATCCGCAAACCCAGAGCTGGCTGCGTGATTCCAGTGGCTTGAGTGATTTCAACTGTGATCTGCTGCTTGAAGAAAATACCCGTCCGCGCCTGGTGCCTGCCCCCAACAATGAGCTGCTGCTGTTTATGCGCGGGGTCAACCTGAACCCCGGCGCAGAGCCTGAAGACATGGTTTCACTGCGTATTTTCGGCAGTGCGCAGCGCTTGATCTCATTGCGCATGCGACCATTGCGGGCCACCGATGAGTTGCTCAGTGAGTTTTCCCAGGGTGAAGGCCCGAAAAATCCCTCTGAATTGATCCTGTACCTGGCCCAGCACCTGACATTGAAGGTGCAGGACTTGATCGGCGAACTGTCAGAAATCGTCGATGACGAAGAAGATAAAATAGATGCCGACGAACGGTACACACCTGATCACAACAGCCTCTTGCAGGTTCGTCGAAGGGCAGCCGCCTTGCGTCGATTCCTGGCACCTCAGCGGGATATTTTCGGTCAGCTTACGCGTATCAAATTACCCTGGTTCAGTGCCGATGATGCCGACTACTGGAACGAACTGAACAACAGCCTGACCCGCTATCTGGAGGAGCTCGAACTGACCCGCGAGCGCGTGGGGCTGGTGCTCGAGTCTGAAGACCGGCGTTTGAACGTGCGTATGAGCCGCATCATGTATCGCTTTGGCGTGCTGACGGGGATCTTTCTGCCGATCACCTTTATTACCGGTTTGCTGGGCATCAATGTGGGGGGCGTACCGTTCTCCGATGACTCTTATGGCTTTGCCATAACCTGCGGCGTGATGCTGGTTATCGGGGCGGGGCAATGGTGGTTTTACCGTCGTTTGCAGTGGCTGTGACCGGGTGAATGTGACCCCGGCAAATGTCCCTTCGTCTTTTACTGACTTACCGAGAGGTGCTTATGCACGATCCGTTTGAACAGTCCTTACGTGAAATGCTCAAGGCCGAGCCGTCCAACCGGGATGACGATGCGTGCCTGGGTCGCGTGCTGAAAACCGCCAACCGACAGGTCGGTGCGGGAGACCTTTTCAGCCTGCTGGGCCGCTGGATGCAAGCACTGATGATTGCTTTGAATAGCGGTTCGGCTCATATTGCGCCCGTTTCGCGACGCAAATCTGCTGCTCGCCCTGTTGATAAGGCTGATTGAACATGGAATTGAATGTCTGGACCCAAAGCCTGGTCGCGGCAATGACTGCCTTGTGGACCAAGATTGCCAACTTTATTCCCAACCTCTTCGGCGCGTTGGTGGTAGTACTGCTGGGCTTCGTGGTTGCCAAACTGCTCGACGCCTTGCTGTCCAAACTGCTTGCCAAGTTGGGCCTTGACCGCCTGATGGGCGGTACGGGCTTGACCAAGATTCTGGCCCGGGTCGGAATTCAGGTGCCCATTTCGACGCTGATTGGCAAAATCGTCTACTGGTTTGTGCTGCTGGTATTCCTGGTTTCTGCGGCGCAGTCTCTGGGCCTGGATCGTGTGTCATCCGCGCTGGATCTGTTGACGGTGTATCTGCCCAAGGTCTTTGGTGCGCTGCTGGTTCTGCTGGCAGGCGTGTTGCTGGCCCAGGTGCTCAACGGCCTGGTGCGTGGCGCTGCCGAGAGCGTGGGCTTCGATTATGCCGGCGGGCTGGGCAGGGTGACCCAGGGGCTGGTCATCATCATCAGCATCTCCGTGGCTATCAGCCAGCTGGAGGTCAAGACCGACCTGCTAAACCATGTGATTGTTATTGTGTTGATTACCGTTGGTCTGGCTATTGCACTGGCAATGGGGCTTGGCAGCCGGGAAATCGCCGGGCAAATACTGGCCGGGATCTATGTGCGTGAGCTGTATCAGGTTGGTCAGGAAGTGCGGATTGGCGAGGTTGAAGGGCAGATCGAAGAAATTGGCACGGTTAAAACCACGTTGCTGACCGATGAGGGTGAGCTAGTCTCCATCTCGAACCGGATCTTGCTGGAGCAGCACGTAACCAGCCGCTAACACGGCAAACCCTGCTAATGTACGCCGCCGCAAAAAAGCCAAGATTGACTGGTTGCGGCGGACATTGACCTGACTGTTGGCACAACTCGTTTTGAATAAAGCACAATCGCTATCCATGCGCTATGACCCCCGCGAGCTCTCTGATGAGGAGCTGGTGGCGCGCTCGCATGATGAGTTGTTTCACGTGACACGTGCCTATGAAGAGCTGATGCGGCGCTATCAGCGTACTTTGTTCAACGTTTGTTCAAGGTATTTAGGGAACGATAGGGACGCTGATGATGTCTGTCAGGAAGTCATGCTGAAAGTGCTGTACGGTTTGAAAAATTTTGAAGGTAAGTCGAAATTCAAGACATGGCTGTATAGCATCACCTACAACGAGTGCATTACACAGTATCGAAAGGAACGGCGAAAGCGTCGCTTGATGGACGCATTAAGTATTGACCCCCTCGAGGAAGCGTCCGAAGAAAAGGCGCCGAAACCTGAGGAAAAGGGCGGACTTGATCGCTGGCTGGTGCATGTAAATCCGATTGATCGTGAGATTCTTGTGCTGCGTTTTGTCGCAGAACTGGAATTTCAGGAAATCGCGGACATAATGCATATGGGTTTGAGTGCGACAAAGATGCGTTACAAGCGTGCTCTAGATAAATTGCGTGAGAAATTTGCAGGCATTGCTGAAACTTAGTTCAGCGCAAATGGCTCTACGTGTAGGCAAGGTCTGATAGACTTGCTGCCGAGTTGTCCCCCGGTATGAGGGACTGCTTTACAATCACCAGATGGGGATTTAACGGATGAAACTGAAAAACACCTTGGGCATTGCCATTGGTTCCTTTGTAGCCGCAACTTCGTTCGGTGCCCTGGCACAAGGCCAAGGCGCGGTCGAGGGTGAACTGTTCTACAAAAAACAGTACAACGACAGCGTCAAGCACGTAGAAGACGGTTACAACCCAGGCGCATCGATCGGTTACTTCCTGACCGACGACGTTTCGTTGAACCTGACCTACGACAAAACCAACCACACCCGTTCGAATGACGGCACTGGCCACCAGAAAATCAAAGGCGACAACTTTGGTCTGAACGCTCAGTACCACTTCGGCACCGTAGGCGACGCTCTGCGTCCATACGTTTCCGGCGGTGTTGCTCACAAGAGCATGACCAACGTTGAGGCTGACGGCCACAGCGGTCGCGACAAGTCGACTTTCCTGACTGCAGGCGCTGGTGTTAAGTGGTACATCACTGACAACCTGTTCGCCCGTGCTGGCGTTGAAGCTGACTACAAACTGGACAACGGCAAGTGGGACTACGCTCCTACCGTTGGTCTGGGTGTGAACTTCGGCGGTAACGGCGGTAAAGTCGCTCCTGCTCCAGTTCCAGCTCCAGCACCAGTTGAGCCAGAGCCAGAAGCTCCGATCGCTGAAGTTGTTCGCGTTGAACTTGACGTGAAATTCGACTTCGACAAGTCGGTTGTTAAATCGCAGTACATGCCTGACATCAACAACGTTGCTGATTTCATGAAGCAGTACCCTGCGACCACCACTACTGTTGCTGGTTACACTGACAGCATCGGTCCAGACGCCTACAACCAGAAACTGTCGCAGCGTCGTGCTGACGCTGTTCGTGCAGCCCTGGTTAACCAAGGTGTTGCAGCCAACCGCGTAGACGCAGTTGGCCACGGCGAAGCCAACCCAGTTGCAAGCAACGCAACTGAAGAAGGCCGTGCCCTGAACCGTCGCGTAGAAGCTACCGTTCAAGCAGAAGCTAAGTAATTTTTAGCTAGGCTGTTCAGAAAAACCCGGCTCAGGCCGGGTTTTTCTTTGCCTGTGATTTAGTGAAGCGCGCAGCTATAATCGCGCTCTCTTCAAGCAACCCTTTGAGTCCTATCAGCCCATGTATAACCTGGCCCGCCAGTTGCTCTTCAAACTCTCCCCTGAAACCTCCCACGACCTGTCCCTGGACTTGATCGGCGCAGGTGGCCGTCTCGGGCTTAACGGTTTGTTGTGCAAGGCGCCGGCAAGGCTGCCAGTGACGGTGATGGGGCTGGACTTCCCTAACCCGGTCGGCCTGGCCGCAGGTCTGGACAAAAATGGTGCGGCCATTGATGGCTTTGCACAACTGGGTTTTGGCTTCGTTGAGATCGGCACCGTGACGCCGCGACCTCAGCCGGGCAATCCCAAACCCCGTATTTTCCGACTGCCTGAAGCGCAAGCGATCATCAACCGCATGGGGTTCAACAACCTTGGCGTCGATCACCTGCTTGCACGGGTTCAGGCAGCCAGGTACAGCGGTATCCTGGGTATCAACATTGGCAAGAACTTCGATACGCCGGTTGAGCGAGCGGTCGATGATTACCTGATTTGCCTGGACAAGGTGTATGAGCACGCCAGCTACGTGACTGTAAACGTCAGCTCGCCTAACACGCCGGGTTTACGCAGCCTGCAATTCGGTGATTCGCTCAAGCAATTGCTCGAGGCCCTGCAGCTGCGTCAGAACGAGCTGACTCAGCGCCACGGCAAGCGCGTACCGCTGGCGATCAAGATCGCCCCTGACATGACAGACGAAGAAACCGTGCTTGTGGCTCAGGCGCTGCTTGAGACGGGTATGGACGCAGTGATTGCCACCAACACCACGCTGAGTCGTACAGGTGTTGAAGGTATGGAGCATGGCGACGAGGCGGGTGGTCTGTCTGGAGCGCCGGTTCGTGAGAAAAGTACTCACACGGTGTCAGTACTGGCCGGTGAGCTGGCAGGTCGTATGCCGATCATCGCTGCGGGCGGGATTACCGAGGGCAAACACGCAGCTGAAAAAATCACTGCGGGTGCGAGCCTGGTGCAGATTTATTCGGGCTTTATCTACAAGGGTCCGGCCTTGATTCGCGAGTCGGTTGACGCCATATCGGCCTTGGCGCGCTGATTGGCAGGCAATAAAAAGGGCTCCCCTAAGGAGCCCTTGGGCCGTAGCCCGCCGCCTGGAAAGGGCGGCAAGGTTGAGTCAGTACAGCTTCGAGGTGATGTCGGATTTTGCCCGGAGTTAGCCGACGGCGTGAAGTTCGTTGAGTCTGTGGATGCCCGCAGTGCCTGTCATACCGTCCCAGTTGTCGCCGCGTCCTTCACGCCAGCCGTTAATCCAGGCTTGGCGTACCGACGGTAGAGTAAAAGGGCAAAGCTCGCGGGATTTTCCGTTAACACCGTATTGATATCCGCGAAGGAACGCTTTTTCCAACGGATCACGCTTAAGTCTTCTCATAGGGTATTGCCCTCACTTGTTGACTGTTTATTTAGCGTCGGCCTTCCAGAGGCCGGGGCAGAGTGTTCTGCCGTTGGTGTGCTCGCTGCCGGCGTGGCGAGCATTTTGTCAGGGCCTGTGCGGCCGTAACCTGAGTTGAGTTCTAACCAATGCGCCAAGGCGTGTGAATGATCGTTTTGTCATAAGGACGTAACGATAATGGTGTTAAGGCCATAAGTAAGGTCGCTTTTTGACCACCGAATACGACCAAAGCCTGATAGGCCGAGTGTTTGCAAAGAGGATGCGTTTCATTCCCCGTCGCGAATACCCGCCTCTTTTGCTGGGGGACTATTCGACGAAGGGTCTGTATATGACCTGTTGTTTCCAGATGAATGACCTGCCTCGGCGTCTAAACTGTTCATGCCTGCGGGCATGAGTGATCGCCTCGGTGGAACGGCACAGTTTCGTGCCACGCGAGCGCTCTTCAAGAAAAGCGCTTGATTGAAAACGGAGCGGGCGATGCGTCGCCTTCTCGCTGATAGCTAATAGCCCAGGAATCCCATGTCGGATCGTTACGAACTCTTCCTTACCTGTCCCAAAGGCCTTGAAGGCCTGCTTCTCGAAGAGGCCACCGGCCTTGGTCTTGAGGAAGCCCGCGAGCACACCTCGGCCATTCGAGGCATGGCTACCATGGAGACGGCCTACCGCCTGTGCCTGTGGTCGCGCCTTGCCAACCGTGTGTTGCTGGTACTCAAGCGCTTCCCGATGAAGGACGCCGAAGACCTGTACCACGGTGTGCTGGACGTTGACTGGCAAGACCATATGGTGCCGGATGGCACCCTGGCCGTTGAGTTCAGCGGTCACGGCTCGGGTATCGACAACACCCACTTTGGTGCGTTGAAGGTAAAAGACGCCATCGTCGACAAGCTGCGCACGCCAAGCGGTGAGCGTCCTTCCATCGACAAGATCAGCCCCGACATGCGCATTCACCTGCGCCTGGACCGTGGCGAAGCCATTCTGTCGCTGGATCTGTCAGGCAGCAGCCTGCACCAGCGCGGCTACCGTCTGCAGCAGGGTGCTGCTCCGCTGAAGGAAAACCTCGCGGCGGCCATCCTGATCCGTGCGGGCTGGCCACGTATGGCCGCCGAAGGTGCTGCTCTGGCTGACCCGATGTGTGGTGTAGGTACGTTCCTTGTCGAAGGCGCGATGATCGCCGCCGATATGGCGCCAAACCTCAATCGTATTCACTGGGGTTTCGATGCCTGGCTGGGTCATATACCGGCCATCTGGAAAAAACTTCACGACGAAGCCACCGAGCGTGCCGAAATCGGCATGGCCAAGCCGCCGCTGTGGATCCGTGGCTATGAAGCCGATCCACGCCTGATCCAGCCAGCGCGCAATAACATCGAGCGCGCGGGCCTGAGTCACTGGATCAAGATCTACCAGGGCGAAGTGGCGACCTTCGAGCCGCGTCCGGACCAGAACCAGAAAGGCCTGGTAATCTGCAACCCGCCGTACGGCGAGCGTCTGGGTGATGAGGCGAGCTTGCTTTATCTCTATCAGAACCTCGGCGAGCGTCTGCGCCAGGCCTGCTTGAACTGGGAGGCCGCGGTGTTTACCGGTGCTCCGGATCTGGGCAAGCGTATGGGCATCCGTAGCCACAAGCAGTATTCGTTCTGGAACGGCGCCTTGCCGTGCAAGCTGTTGTTGATCAAGGTGGTGCCGGATCAGTTCGTTACCGGCGAGCGCCGTACCCCCGAGCAGCGTCAGGCTGAGCGCGAACAGGCTGAGTCCGATCTGCCTTCCAACATCGAAGCGCCAACCAAGTACGAGAAGTTCAACAAGAACGGTAACCCGATCAAGCCGGCTCCGGTGGTGATCGAGCAGCCGCGCTTGAGCGAAGGCGGGCAGATGTTTGCCAACCGACTGCAAAAGAACCTCAAGGCGCTGGGCAAGTGGGTCAAGCGCGAAGGCATCGATTGCTACCGTGTCTACGACGCCGACATGCCGGAATATGCGATGGCGATCGATCTGTACCACGACTGGGTTCACGTCCAGGAATACGTGGCACCGAAATCCATTGATCCGGTAAAAGCCTCGGAACGCATGTTCGATGCATTGGCGGCCATCCCGCAGGCGTTGAACATCGACAAGAGCCGGGTAATCGTCAAGCGTCGCGAGCGCCAGAGCGGTACCAAGCAGTACGAGCGTCAAAGTGCCCAGGGCAAGTTCACCGAGGTCAATGAAGGCGGTGTGAAGCTGCTGGTCAACCTTACGGACTACCTGGATACCGGTCTGTTCCTGGACCATCGCCCGATGCGCATGCGTATCCAGAAAGAGGCTGCCGGCAAACGTTTCCTCAATCTGTACTGCTACACCGCAACTGCCAGCGTACACGCAGCCAAGGGCGGCGCGCGCAGCACCACCAGCGTTGACCTGTCGAAAACCTATCTGGACTGGGCGCGTCGCAACCTGTCCCTGAACGGTTTTTCGGACAAGAACCGTCTGGAGCAGAGCGATGTGATGGTGTGGCTGGATGCCTGTCGTGAAGAGTACGACCTGATCTTTATCGATCCGCCGACCTTCTCCAACTCCAAGCGCATGGAAGGCATCTTCGATGTGCAGCGCGACCACGTGCAATTGCTGGATCTGGCCATGGCCCGTCTGGCGCCGGGTGGCGTGCTGTATTTCTCCAACAACTTCCGCAAATTCATCCTCGATGAAAATCTGGAAGCGCGTTACGCGGTCGAAGAAATCACTGCCAGCACCATCGATCCGGACTTTGCCCGCAACAGCAAAATCCACCGTGCCTGGAAAATCATGGCCCGGTAATAGCGGCTGAGTACTGGCCTGCCTGCTTCTTGCAGGGGTGGGCCTGTAGTGGGAGCGAGCCTGCTCGCGATGGCATCACCGCAGTTTTGCGCCTGAGCGGGTCGCCTGCTTCGCGAGCAGGCTCGCTCCCACAATGAAAAACGCCCCTGATTGCAAAATCGGGGGCGTTTTTTATTGCCTGGCAAATGTCCTACTGGGCGATGGATACCGCGCTATTCGGGATTTGCGGCTGACGATACAGGTCGAGCAGAACCTGATCCAGAATCGCCGAAGCGCCCCACGGACGAGGGTCGTTAAGGATGGCCACCACTGCCCAGGTATTGCCGTTGCTGTCGCGACTAAAGCCGGAAATGGCCCGCACGGTGTTCAGGGTGCCGGTCTTGATATGGGCCTGGCCGTTCATGGCCGTGGTTTTCAGGCGCTTGCGCATGGTGCCGTCTTTGCCGGCAATGGGCATGGAACTGATGAACTCGGCAGCGTAGGGGCTTTTCCAGGCAGCCTGTAGCATTTGCGCCATTTCCCGCGCGCTGACGCGCTCTGCACGGGACAGGCCGGAACCGTTCTCCATGATCAAATGGGGTGCGGTAATGCCTTTTTTCGCCAGCCATTGGCGTACTACGCGCTGTGCGGCCTTGGCGTCGTCACCGTCAGCATCGTTGCGGAACTGCGCGCCCAGGCTCAGGAACAGTTGCTGGGCCATGGTGTTGTTGCTGTATTTGTTGATGTCACGAATGATTTCGGCCAGGTCGGGCGAGAACGCGCGTGCCAGCAGCTTGGCATTTTTGGGTACGCTGGCCTGGCGGTCCTGGCCTTGAATGCTGCCACCCAGCTCTTTCCAGATAGCGCGTACGGCGCCAGCAGTGTAGGTCGCGTGGTCCAGCAGGGACAGATAGGTCTGCGAGTTGCAGCCATCGGCCAGTTGCCCGCTGACGGTTACCAGTACCGAGCCGTCGGCTTGCGGTACCGGGTTGTAGCGCACGTCGCCGGTGCATTGTTTGGTGTTGACGGCCTTGACCTGGTTGTCGATCTTGATGCTGGCAATTGGTGGTTCGACCGAAATCAGAACCTTGCCCCCATCGTTGCGCGCCACGAAACGCAGGGCCTTGAGGTTGACCATCAGCGAGTCGGGCTTGACCAGGAACGGTTTGTTCTTGTCATTGCCGTCGTCGTTGAATACCGGCAGTTGCGGCTGATTGAAGAAGTTGCGATCGAGTACCAGGTCGCCGGTGATCTTTTGCACACCATTGGCGCGCAGATCGCGCATCAACAGCCAGAGTTTTTCCATGTTGAGCTTGGGGTCGCCGCCGCCCTTGAGGTACAGGTTGCCTTGCAAAATGCCATTGTTCAGCGTGCCATCAGTGTAGAACTCGGTTTTCCATTGATGGGTCGGGCCAAGCATTTCCAGGGCGGCGTAGGTGGTCACCAGTTTCATGGTGGAGGCCGGGTTCATGGATACATCGGCGTTGTAGACAGTGGGGATGCCAGGGCCGCTTAGCGGCAGCAGAACCAGGGACAGGGCGTCGTCGCCCAGTTTGTTGGTCTTGAGCGCTTGCTGAACTTTTGGTGTGAGGGTGGTATTGACAGGGGCGGCGTTGGCGCCGAAGGCCAGTGGCAGAAAAAAGCTGGCGAGAAACAGTGGCCGTAAAGATTTGATCATATTAAGTAAAACCCTGCAGGCGAGGGGGGGAAATACGAGGGCATGATGAAAAGTTCCCTCAATGGTCATAAAAGTATTGGCATTATGCCCCAAGGTTGTCGGGGTTGTGCATCCACCTGTTACAGGGTTTCGCGGATAAAGTATAGAAAACGATGAACCGTTCACACGGAACCGGGCGCCGGGCGGCCGAAGCTGCTAAAGTGCCGCCCGTTATTACTTAAGAGGATTGTTCAATGGCTACTAATCGTTCCCAGCGTCTGCGCAAAAAACTGTGCGTTGATGAATTTCAGGAGTTGGGTTTTGAGCTGAACCTGGATTTCAAAGAAGACCTGTCGGAAGAGGCTATCGATGCATTCCTGGCAGCTTTCCTGGCAGAAGCCATGGAAGCTAACGGCTTGGGTTATGTTGGCGGCGACGACTACGGTCTGGTTTGCCTGCAGAAGCGCGGTTCGGTCAGCGAAGAGCAGCGTGCTGCTGTTGAAGCCTGGCTCAAAGCGCGTCCAGAGCTGACCACCGTTGAAGTTAGCCCGCTGTTGGACGTGTGGTACCCGGAAAAGCCAATCAATCCGGTAGCCTGACGTCAAATATAAAGGCAGCCCAAGGGCTGCCTTTATATGTTTTACCCCTCTGGCCCGTCCTGGGCTTTACATCGCATTCCCTGGTTTCTCCGACAGCTGCACAGATGGCATGTGTCTGTCAGTCGTAAATCGACTTCTTCTTCCAGTCGGCATCGGCCTCGTCTGTCTTCAAACCTTCAGTCAGCTCGTTGACTTCACCCGTGGTCGGCTCAAGTGCGCTCTGCACTTGTGCGTTGGCGCGTGCCAGTTGTGCTTCGAAATCCTTGATCTGGGCGTTGTACATGGCGGGTACCGGCTGTTTGCGCAAGTACTGTACGGCACGTTCGAAAGCCAGGCGCGCCTGTGCGGGCTGATTTTTCTGCAGGGCCAGCTTGCCCAGATTGTTGAAGAACTCGATATGCAACACCACCAGCAAGTGGCGAATTTCCGTGAGCCACTGCTTGGCTTCGTTGGTCGGCAAAAAACCGTCCTTGGCCGCACGGGTGATTTGCCCGTGGAGTGTTTCAAGCAAAAAACGTACGTCCTTGGCTTTGGCTTCGGTCAGCACCGGGTTGGGCGGGTTGTTGACAGGAATTGACTCGCCCTTGGCAATCAGGCCGCCGAGCTCGGTCACTTGTGCCTTTAATGCCGCGCTGGATTTATCCAGGAGCAACAGGCGCTGTGTCGCATTGAGCTCAAGGCGGGTAAGCAGCAGTTTGAGGGCGGGAGACATCAACTGGCCGGGGAAGGTCTCGTTGACCTCGCTGCAACGACGGATGCGGTCGTTAAGCTCGACCTTGAGGCGGGCTTTCTCCAGTTTGTTGTTTTCCACTATATGGTTGATGTAGACGATGGCAATCAACAGTGCGATCCCGACGACGACAAGCAGGGCGATCATGGTGGGCGTCAACGTTAAAACCTCTTGTGGGTGTAGATGCGCTGTCTCGGTGAAGTCGCAGTGCCTGGCTAGGACGGGGGTGAGGATCGACTGGGCAGCAAACTGCCATCACTGAGGTCCGGCAATCATAACTCCTTGTAGGGTGCCGGAATATAGGCGCCAAGAGCTTGCCTCGAGACTCTGTAGGAAAACGCCTTAATAGGGGGGAAGTCATTGATTTCAATATATTTTCATATTGGGGTTGACGACCTTCCAATCCATCCCTAGAATGCGCGCCAATTGCAGCGTAAAGCGAACAGCCAAACGCATGTAACCAGTGAAGTTGTAGTGTGTCCCCTTCGTCTAGTGGCCTAGGACACCGCCCTTTCACGGCGGTAACAGGGGTTCGAGTCCCCTAGGGGACGCCATTGCGGGAATAGCTCAGTTGGTAGAGCACGACCTTGCCAAGGTCGGGGTCGCGAGTTCGAGTCTCGTTTCCCGCTCCATTTTTAAGCAGCTTTGCTTTCGGGCGAAGTTGAGTGAAAGCCAAGAGACTAACGTTTGTTAGTGATCTGGCACTGAAATGTACGTGTGCATTTCGGGCAACGTCCCCTTCGTCTAGTGGCCTAGGACACCGCCCTTTCACGGCGGTAACAGGGGTTCGAGTCCCCTAGGGGACGCCATTATTGCGGGAATAGCTCAGTTGGTAGAGCACGACCTTGCCAAGGTCGGGGTCGCGAGTTCGAGTCTCGTTTCCCGCTCCATTTTTAAGCAGCTTTGCTTTCGGGCGAAGTTGAGTGAAAGCCAAGAGACTAACGTTTGTTAGTGATCTGGCACTGAAATGTACGTGTACATTTCGGGCAACGTCCCCTTCGTCTAGTGGCCTAGGACACCGCCCTTTCACGGCGGTAACAGGGGTTCGAGTCCCCTAGGGGACGCCATTATTGCGGGAATAGCTCAGTTGGTAGAGCACGACCTTGCCAAGGTCGGGGTCGCGAGTTCGAGTCTCGTTTCCCGCTCCAAATTTTGTTTTTTGGAGCAACGCAGTTTCAAAAAACACACAGAAAGCAGCCTTCGGGCTGCTTTTTGCGTTTCCGGGGTTTGCTTTTCGACCCGTACGCAAACACCTCTAAGCTCATAACCAATCGATCTGCAAGAAAACTGCGACTGGCGCAACAAGGATTCAAACCTGTTTTGAGTTCATCAGATGTCGCATTATTTCGATAGCGCCCAACAACGGGACATCCAGGCCTTGTCCCGTACCTTCACCGGTCGAACCCAGTGGCCTACCTGGTTATTGCTGCTTGCCGTTCCCACCGCCTGGTTTGCGTTGCTGCTGGGCAGCCCGGTGCTTGGCGCTGGCTGGACGATTGTGCTGCTGATCCCGGTGGTGGTGCTGTGGATGTCGGTGCAGCACGAACTGCTGCACGGCCACCCCACAGGTTCCAGTAACCTTAACAAGGTGCTGGGCTACGCACCTTTTGCGCTGTGGTACCCCTATACCCTCTATCGGGACAGCCATTTGCAGCATCACCGCGATCATGACCTGACCTTGCCCGGCATTGACCCCGAAAGCCGCTATTTAAGCCAGGCTCACTGGCAGGGCAGTTCCAGTCTGCTGCGTGGTTTGCTCTGGCTGAACAAAACGGTGCCCGGACGCCTGCTGCTGGGCCCGCCCCTGGCATTGTTCGGCATGGCCAGGGAGGAGTTGCATCGCCTGCGCAGCGGCGAGCGGAAAGCCTGGTGCATGTGGCTGACCCACGGTTTTTTCACGATGCTGATGTTTGCCTTCATCGCGTACTGCAGCGAACTGGCTGTTTGGCAGTATGTATTTCTGGTTACCGTGCCGGTTTTGTCAGTGGGCATGGTTCGTTCCTTTTATGAGCACCGTCCCGCATCCCGGCCGGAACAGCGAACGGTACTCAATGAAGCCGGTTGGCCCTGGACCTGGCTGTTCCTGAACCTCAACTTGCATCTGGTGCACCATGATTTACCGGGTTTGCCGTGGTTTTACATGCCCAGGGTCTACCGTGCGCGACGAGAGCAGTGGCAGCAGCGCAGCGGCGGTTTTCTGGTGCAAGGCTACGGTGAACTGATTCGCCGTCACGCGGTGCAGGCGATTGATAGCCCGCAGCATCCGTTCAGTTAATTTCACAAGGTGCCTTCCATGTCTGGCCGTTATGCCGAATTGGCAATGTATGTAGCCCCCCAGCAGGTCAGCGAAGCCAATGAACGCTGGTTGACCCGTGTTCTCGAGCTTTTGCAGCATACCCGTGGCGATGCCCGGGGCCTTGGCCTGCTGGAGTTGTTCAGGGCCCCCGAGTTGTTGCTGAGCCAGACCTGCGGTTATCCGCTGTTGACCCAGTTGCGCGGTCAGGTGCAATTGGTCGGTCGCCCGCATTACGAATGGCCCGACAGCAATGGGGGGGAGCATTGCAGTGTGATTGTCAGCCGTGATGCAGATCCGCGCCGCGATCTGGGCGCTTTCGCGGGCAGCCGCGGGGTGATCAATGATCAGCACTCCAACAGCGGCATGAATCTATTGCGCCATCGCCTTGCGCCCCTGCAGCGCGGTGGGCGCTTTTTTGCCTCCGTGGCCGTCAGCGGCGCGCACCGGCAAAGCCTGCGCTGGGTGCGCGAAGGTTGGGCCGACCTTGCCGCCATCGACAGCGTGACCTATGCCTACCTGGCCCGCTATGCGCCGGCAGAAGTTGCCGGGCTGCGGATTGTGGCGCGTACGGCCTCCAGCCCGACCTTGCCTTACATCACTGCGCTCAGTGCCGGACGTGACGGCGCAGGGCAGATTCGCCAGGCAATGAATACGGCCTTGGAGCAATTACCCGAAGTAGCTCTAACCTTGGGGCTGCGGGAAGTTTTACCAGCCAGTGAAGCGGATTATCAGATGGTTCTCGATTATCGGCAGGAAGCGGCTGAGTTCGGGTATGACGTGTTGCAGTAGTGGAGCCATACTTAATAGCTGAAACGAATAAACAAATGTTTTTTTAGTATTTAAATTGCATAAAACCATTTGCTAGGATCGCCGCACCGGATCACCGGACATACCGTTCTGTTTAATTCCTGGAGCCCCTATGTCCGGCGCCGACATCGCTCACCGCGACCATGTGAGCCAGCTTTATCGCACCCACTATTTGTGGCTGCATGCACGTTTGTGCCGTTACCTCGATTCCAGCAGCTACGCTGAAGACATCGCGGCCGACACGTTTGCCCATCTTTTAAGCGCACCTCAGGGGCAGGTCATCCGCGAGCCGCGTGCGTTGTTGACGACTATCGCCCGGCGTCTGATCTTTCAACTGTGGCGTCGCCGGGATGTGGAACGGGCCTATCTGATGAGCGTGCAACAGCAAGAACCCCTTCATTTCCCCTCGCCAGAGACCCTGGCCCAGGCAATTCAAGCCTTGCAGATGATTGATGCCCGGCTCGATGGTTTGCCCGACAAGGTAAGGGAAACCTTCGTTCTATCACGGGTCAATGGCCTGACGTATCCCGAAATCGCACAACAGCTGGGCATATCCCGGCGCAGCGTGAGTGACTACATGGTTCGCGCCCTCAAGCGTTGCGCCATGCACGCCACCGCGCAACCCACCTACCGCCCCTCCATAACAAGAGAATCCGCATGAATAACTTGAAAAAATGGCTCGGTGGTCCGCTGCTGGCCTGTGCATTGATCACCCAACCGGTGCTGGCCGAGCAGAAGGCACCGGTTCACTTTGGTGATATCACCTGGGAAAGCGGCAGCCTGATTACCGAAGTGCTGCGCCTGATTACAGAGAAAGGCTACGACGTGGCGACGGACACATTGCCCGGCAGCACAGTCAGTCTGGAAGCAGCACTGGCCAAAAACGATATTCAAGTGATTGGTGAAGAGTGGGCAGGGCGCAGCCCGGTGTGGATCAAGGCCGAAGCCGAGGGCAAGGTGCTGGGGCTGGGCGATATCGTCAAGAACGCCAGCGAGGGCTGGTGGGTGCCGGAGTATGTGATCAAGGGCGACCCTGAAAAAGGCATCAAGGCACTGGCCCCGGACTTGAAGTCGGTCAACGATCTGGCACGCTACAAAGATGTTTTCCGCGATCAGGAAGACCCTTCTCGCGGTCGCTTTCTAAATAGCCCTACCGGCTGGACCTCTGAAATCGTCAACAGCCAAAAGCTCAAGGCCTACGGGCTGGACAAGGACTTCGTGAACTTTCGTACAGGCTCCGGCGCGGCGCTGGATGCCGAGGTCAGCTCATCGATCAAGCGTGGCAAACCGGTGTTGTTTTACTACTGGTCTCCAACCCCGCTGATTGGCCGCTACAAACTGATAAAACTCGAAGAGCCTGCCTTCGATGCCGAAGCCTGGAAAACCCTGGCCGACGCCAACAATCCCAACCCCAAGGGCACCCGCTCCTTGCCGGCGAAACTGGCGATCGGCGTGTCGACCCCGTTCAGCAAGCAATACCCGCAACTGGTCGAGTTCTACCAGAAGGTCGATTTCCCGATCGATCTGCTGAACACAACCCTGGCGCAAATGAGCGAAAAACGCACCGAACCGAGTAAGGCGGCGCAGGCCTTTTTGCGCGAGCAACCGCAGATCTGGCATGCCTGGGTTACTCCTGAAGCGGCGGCCAAGGTCGATGCGGCGCTTAAAGCGAATTAATTCCTTGAACAAGAGCACCGCATGTTTCCTGAAAATCTGACGTTTTCCATCGCAGGATGGGTCAATGATGGCGTTGATGCGCTGGTGAGCAACTACGGCGATGTGTTTCGGCACATCTCCGACACGCTGCTGTGGGCCATCATCCACCTCGAAAACCTGCTGCGCCTGACCCCGTGGTGGCTGATGCTGATCATCGTCGGCGCCATTGCCTGGCATGCCACGCGCAAAATTTTCAGCACCTTGCTGATTGTCGGCCTGTTGTTCCTGGTAGGTGCTGTTGGCCTGTGGGACAAGCTGATGCAGACCCTGGCGCTGATGCTGGTGGCCACGGTGATTGCTGTGCTGCTGGGCATCCCGCTGGGGATTCTGGCCGCCCGCAGCAACCGTCTGCGTTCGGTGCTGATGCCGCTGCTGGATATCATGCAAACCATGCCCAGCTTCGTGTACCTGATCCCGGTGCTGATGCTGTTTGGCCTGGGCAAGGTGCCAGCGATTTTTGCCACTGTGATTTATGCCGTACCACCGCTGATCCGTCTGACCGATCTGGGCCTGCGCCAGGTCGACCGCGAGGTGATGGAGGCGATCAATGCCTTTGGTGCCACGCCGATGCAACAGTTGTTCGGTGTGCAATTGCCGCTGGCCATGCCCAGCATCATGGCCGGTATCAACCAGACCACCATGATGGCCCTGTCGATGGTGGTGATTGCCTCGATGATCGGTGCACGCGGTCTTGGCGAAGACGTGCTGGTAGGCATTCAGACCCTCAACGTCGGTAAAGGGCTGGAAGCCGGGCTGGCTATCGTGATTCTGGCGGTGGTCATCGACCGCATTACCCAGGCTTATGGCCGACCTCGGCATGGGGATCAGAAATGACCGTCAACAAAATTGAAGTACGCAACGTTTACAAGGTGTTCGGCAATCGCGAAAAGGCCGTGCTGGCGATGATCCGCGCGGGCAAGAGTAAAGACCAAGTGCTGGCCGAAACAGGCTGCGTGGTGGGCATCAATGACATTTCGCTATCGATCAGGGCGGGAGAGGTTTTTGTCATCATGGGCTTGTCCGGGTCAGGCAAGTCCACGCTGGTGCGTCATCTCAATCGGCTGATCGACCCCAGCAGTGGTCAGATCCTGGTCGACGGAGAAGACATCCTGGATTACGACATGCCTGCCTTGCGCCATTTTCGGCGACACAAGATCAGCATGGTGTTTCAGAATTTTGGCCTGCTGCCTCACCGCAACGTACTGGATAACGTCGCCTATGGCCTGAAAGTCCGGGGCGAGAGCGTCGCGCAATGCCAGCAGCGGGCCCTCCACTGGATTTCCGTGGTCGGCCTGCAAGGTTACGAGCAGGTGTTCATTCATCAGCTGTCGGGCGGCATGCGTCAGCGCGTCGGCCTGGCACGGGCATTGGCCACCGACACCGACATCATCCTGATGGACGAAGCTTTCAGTGCCCTGGATCCTTTGATCCGTGCAGAGATGCAAGATCAGTTGCTGGAATTGCAGCGCACTTTGCAAAAAACCATCGTGTTTATCACCCATGACCTGGACGAAGCGTTGCGCATTGGCAATCGTATTGCCGTACTCAAGGACGGGCAGTTGATCCAGGTCGGCAGCCCGCAAGAGATTCTGCAGGCTCCGGCAGATGACTACGTCGGTCGTTTCGTCCAGCGCCGGCGCACCAGTGCCTGATCCTGTACATATCCAGATACCGCCTGTAATGCGGATTCATTGCGTTTAATCAGCCGATCCGGTTCTGCCTCTCGCGGGCGTAACCCTCGTCTAATTCAACGCGATGAACTGTCATGAAAACACTTTCGACCACCCCTGATGCCATGATCCGCTACTCGGCCCTGAGTAGCTTTGCGGGTCACAGTTTTGCCCTGCGCCCGACGTTTCAAGGTGTCGTTGCCAGCTGGTTCAAGCAAGCGCTACAGGATAAATACCCGGCGCTGAACGTGGATTTTACGCAGCTCGCTATCGCTGAGCCATTGAGCCATGAGAACTCACCGGGCATGCCCAGGCGCTATCGTTTCATGGCCGTTGCGGATGTGATGATTCAGTGCTTTATCGACTCAACGCCGGTGGTGCTTATCCAGGGGGTTCACCGCCTGAGCGTCGATAAAAACGAACTGTCTGCGCATCCATTGGCGGTGAACATGGCGGAGCTGCAAAGCATCATCAACGACCATTCGGGGTTATTGATTGCGGCCTATCAACAGGCGCTGGCCGAATTCTGGAGTGACAGGCAAAACGGCTCATTGGCCCCGCTTCAATGGTTGAGCGAAGTGTTACGGATGGCCCTGGGGGGTGCCGCCCTGATGCAAAACCGCGTGCCTGCCTTGCCTGCCGATCAGGCAGTCGTGCTGGCGGTGGTTGCATCCTTCCCTGACAGGGACAATCGGGCCAGAGGAACCCTCGAAACCCCGGTGCACGCCTATCTGGTCAATATCGACGGTACAGAGAACAACGTTCGGCGGCGCTTTCAACTGCCGGGTGTGGTGCTGATCACCCGGCAAATGCCCGATCACCTGATTGTGCTCGGTTATTCACTGGAGCACGGGGTTGAGTCCTTCAGCTCGGTACAGGCGTTCGCTACCTGCATGCTGACTCGTGTGTTGCAGGTTGCCCCCGTTCGGTTGTTGAGCTGGAGTCTGCATGAGCCCGAGGGGGACTTTATCACCGGCCTGGCCCGCACCTTGCTCGACCAGCAGTTGCGCAACATGGTGCGTGTGGGGCAAGCCGCTCAGGCAGGCAAATGGAGCGTCGGGCGACTGGAGCAGGTGCTGGACGAAGCGGCTGCGATGTTCCCGTTTTTCAGCGAGCAGGAACGCCCGCACCTGGAGAATGTGATCTCCGTATTGCCCGAGTGGCTCAAGCAGGCCAGCTCCGTGGATCAACTGGACTACAGCAGGTTGATGAGCGCAGAAGTGATCTGGCAGCGCCAGACCCGGGGCCGCACCTTTCTGGACGGTATTGATGCATTGCCGGTGTACGCCGAGAAAATGATCAGGCAACGCATCGAGCGCGATCATCCGCGGTCAGGCCTCGATATCTCGCACATTGAGATACATGACGTGGGGGTCGAAAACTTGCAGCTGCCTGTTTTCAGCGACGATGTGCTGTCTTTTGTCGAGTTTGTCCTTGGCTACAGAGGCGGCTGGCCAGTCGGCCTGATCGCGGTCAAGGATCGCACAGGCGCCCCAGTACCTGACTGGTTGACCAGTGGCTACGTGAAAAGCCTTGTGGATGAGCTGGATGTGGGAGTGGGCTATATCGCGCTACTCAAGGGTTACCTGGTGGACGACGACAAGCAAGTCATGCAGCGCGAGGCGTTATATGCGGCCCAACTGAGAATTCAATTGCCGCTGTTGGCCCTGGAGAAAAAAATCAGGGGGCAAGCCGGTTTTACCCCGCAGGGCTTGCATGTGGTCACCCAGGTCATGCGCCACGACGCGCAACGGTCGGTCAGCCATGACTATGTGTGCGTGCGGCCCCTGGGCTTTTACGCCTATGAAGGGGCCAGAGTTGATACGGCGGCGAACATGTTTGTCTTCGGCTCGCTGAATATCCAGACAGGGCCCTTTATCCTGTACCGGCCTTTTGCCCCTGAACCCTTGTTGGAGTATGCCAGCTGGCCCGCATTGTTTGACGCCATCAAGCATCCGGGTGAGTTGCAAGAAAGCATATTGACCTGGCTCGACGATGACGCCCGTGGTTATTACGCCGACGGCGGTTTTGCGCGACCGCATCTGGAGAATGTACTGCTGGAGGGTTTTTTGGCCCTGTTGCCACGTCGCCCGGCGACCTTGAGTACGCGTAGCCTGGTGGGCAACTACTACGGGGCGATGTTTGACGCCAACGTCAGTGCGTTGATGAGCATGGCGGACAACCAGACGGTGTCGACCTCTGAGCGTCGCTGGATGCTGCTCAAGCACTATGGCTGGAGCCTGTTTAACGGGTTGACGTTTTTCCTCAGTGGGCCCTTGCAGAAAGCCGCCTGGCTTTTTCAGACCCTGTTGAGCCTTGATAGCGGTTTGCAGGCGCGAATTGATGGCGATAAAGAGGCGGGGCAACAAACGGTTATCGATCTTTTATTCAATATCAGCCTGGCACTTCTGCACGAAGGTCTGAGATTCAAGGCAAAAGCCAATGCCCGGTTACGCTTGAGTGCCCCTGTCGATGAACCGTTGTTTACGATCTATAAACCTGAGGCCCTCCCGGCGGTTGAGCCAGTGTCCGCTAGCGTTATCGCGCAAAAGAAACAGCCCGATATTGAACCCCGTGCTGCCAGCCAGTATTCGTCCCTGGACTTCTCATGGTTCAGTGCTCAGCCCCGTTTGACAGAGCTGCAGCAGGCAAGCCTGGACACTTTTGTGCTGGATCTGGACTTGAGCCAGGGCACGCGCATCGAAGTAGGCCCCTTAAAAGGTGTTATCAACCATGAGGGCAAGTCATATGTGCAGATCGGTGCCAAAACCTATCGCGTTGGCCGTGACGCGGATGGGCTGGTGATCCAGGACGACAGGCAGCCTGAAAGATTTGGCCCGCGCCTGAGAAGGGATGAGGCCGGGCAGTGGCAACTCGATCTGCGTTTGGGATTGCGCGGCGGCGGTCCCAAAAAAACCATTCAGGCATTGCGCGAGAAAAAGACCCAGAAAGTGGCCGCGTTGCAGCAAGAGGCCGAACGCCTGGACGAAGAGCTTCTGAGGCGCGACCGAGTGCTGAAACTGACTGAAGAGTTGCTGACTAAATTTCCCGATCGGCGAGCGACGTTTGTTGATCGCTACGAAGCTGAGCTGGAAGCGTGGCGCGCGGGTGTGCTGGACATGATCAACGTCAAAACCAGGTCGAACCAAATTATCCCCCTGGAGGGCTTTGAGGCCAGAACACAGGAGACTTGGGTACAGCTGACCTTGAGGCTGTTCAAATTACAGAACTACCTGGAAGAAGCGCTCCGTGAACTGCCGGTATCCAACTCCAGGGTCTCTTATACCGCTTCGCTGCTGGAGGTTCTGGCAGAGATAAACAATGGCTCGAGTGCTCCCTATGAGCGCTGGATTACCAACTTGAAACAGGCCGAACGGCTAGAGGCGCGGTTATATAAAAACTCGCTGCGCGAGTGCGACGCCCTTGATGAGGTCAGAACCAGGCCGTTGCCCAGATACAGCGCACTGGAAGAGATAATCAATCAACCCAATCGGGATTATTTCGACCGCCACTGGTCCGCCGCCTACCTGGAAACCCTGTGCGAACTGGTGATCCGCCGTGATGCGGTCAACCTCATACCTGAAGAGCAATATGCATTTGATCTGTTCGGGCAAGGAACATTGATTGATACCGCCTGGTCGCAATTAAGCTTGCGCCGTGAAGAGACGAAGTATCCCGGAGAGCATCTCGATTTCTTCGATAAGACCATCGAAAAATACGACGCAGCGGAAGGCGTTTGCCAGAACCTTGTCAGTCTTGGCTCCGAGCATTTCCGTAATGAATATCTGCCCGACATTATTGAGGTTCTAAGCAGCCTGAGAACGTTTGCAGAAGCCCAGATGCAGAATGTTATCCGTGAGTCCGAAAGCTCCTCTTCTGAAGCAGAAGAGCCCCGGCCAGGCCCCAGTCGCCTGATCAATGAGCCAGGAGCCGGGGCAGGATCGTCCCGCGGGACTCAGCAAGTAATCAAGACCACAAAAAACCTGACGCTGGTAGGGCAGCGTCGTCCTCCGTCCTCGGAGTCTGAAGATGAAATCGTCGATGTGACTGAGGGCATCGATCAAATGAATATCCGCTCCTATCGCAAAACAGAGGCGGGAGAATGGGAAGAAATCGGTAGCAGCAGACCACCCACTCTTCAGGCTTCACAAGCCAAGTCGTTATCCCGACTCCAGGCTGACGCCCGCACGTTGCTGGAGCGGATTTCGGGAGTCATTGCACAGAACAGGGCAAGCGCTGCAACATCCAGAATACCGATCGAAATAGAAGAAATTCTGAGCTTCAAAGCCAGCTCACTCGACGAGGTGGCGCAGAAGATGGAGCGGATTGTGCTCACATCCAGCCCTGAGGTTGAGCCCCTGACTCAAGAGCGCAGAGCTGGCGCTTTGGCATTAATTACCGACCTGAAGGCGGCGGCCGGCAGGTTGCGCGCCGAGGGCCGAAGCCTGCGCATCAGCATTATCAAGCGGCTGCCGCCAACGGGTGCCAACGTCGAGTATTTAAAGGCCCAGGGCGAGGTAAACATTACCCGCGTGGGGAGGCGGCGGTTTTTGTCCAAAGGCCAGCGCAAGGATTATCTTGAGGAATACGCCATTAGCACTTTGGATGGTAATGAGTTGTGGTTTGCACATTTTCATTACAAGGCAATGGACACACTCGCCGCCGACTTTGACGTGGCCCACTTGAAAACGGCCCAACAGCGCACCCTGAGTGAACAGGCGTTGTACGCCCGGGCACAGAGTTCCCATGACTATATCGCGGTGTATCGCGCCAAACTGGATCGGGCCATGGCGCAGCGGCTTTTTTTATCCCTTCCTTGATTGCGTCAGGCCAGAGCGTAGCGTACTGAGAGCACGCCCTTTTTCTGACTTACGGACAACACGTTGACGGTGCCCAGTTCAGCCAGGGATTGCACATGGGTGCCGCCACATGGATAGCCCGGCAGCTCGCCAAAACGGATGGCGCGCTGCTCCGAGTCCAGGCAGGTATGCCTTTGCAGGTCGGCAGCGATCCATTGTGCCAGGGTGTGCTGTACGGCCTCGGCCTCAAGGGGTTGCGGATTGTCGCCGGCTACAAAGCTTACCCGGCATTCGCCTGGCCAGTGATGGGCTTTGGTGGGTACCCAGCCCAGTTGCTCGCCGCATACACCAATCAAATGCCCGGCCGAATGCAGGCGGGCATGCAACCGACGGCGGGTTTCGTCGACCTGAGCCTGTGCCCGGCCTGTCGGTACGGGCACGCTGACGTGGTGCACGATAGCATCCTGTCCCTGTACAACCTTGATGACCTGGCTGTCGCCGATCCAGCCCGTGTCGCTGGGTTGCCCGCCGCCCTGGGGATGAAAGGGGGTGGCGCAGAGGATGACGGCAAACCCGTCTTCTTGGGGCGCGCAGTGGATGACTTCGACCTCGCAGCTCACGGCGTCGTCATTGAAAAACAGGCGTTGGGTCATGGAGGTGTTCCTGAGCGGGTTTCGTTTTTAGTATAGGGGGGAGCCAGGAGTGTGATAATCCATCAAATTTTCAATGGACCTGTGCGCTGTGAGCATAAATCTCCCGTTGTCATTACTGGCTGAAATGGTCGTGTTTGTGAAAGTGGTCGAGGCAGGCAGCTTCTCTGAAGCCGCTCGTCAGCTTGGCACATCGCCTTCGGCGGTCAGTCGCAGTGTTGCCCGACTGGAAAAAGCCCTGGCCATTCGCTTACTGCAACGCACAACCCGCAAGCTCGGCCTGACCGATGCAGGTGAAGAGGTTTTCAAACGTTGCGATGAAATGGCCTGTTCGGCTCAGGCGGTGATGGACCTGAGCGGGCGTTTTACCCGGGAGGCCGAGGGGCTCATTCGCCTGAGCGTGCCCAAGGCCGTGGGGCGGTATGTGATACATCCCCATATGCCCGAGTTTCTGCGCCGTTACCCCAAGGTTGATGTGCAATTGATCCTCGAGGATCGTTATGTCGATTTGATCGATGACAACATTGACTTGAGCATTCGCATTACCGACCAGCCGCCACCGGGGCTGGTGGGGCGCCAACTGTTCCCGATCGAGCATTTACTCTGCGCCACACCGCAGTATCTGGCCGGGCACGGGGTACCGCAGCAGCCTGAGGACTTGCGTGACCATAGTTGCATTTACCTGGGGGAAACCCCGGCTGATGCGCGCTGGAAATTCAGGCAGGGTGGCAGGTCGGTAACGGTGGGGGTGCGCGGACGTTATGCGGCCAATCATACGGGCGTGCGCCTGGATGCGGTGTTGCAGCATATCGGGATCGGCAGCTTGCCGTACTTTACGGCACGCCAGGCGCTGGAGGAGGGGGTGGTGGTGCAGGTGCTGCCCGAGTGGAATTTTATTGCTTCCTACCACGGCGGCGTGTGGTTGCTACAAACGCCCACCCGGTATTTGCCGCCCAAGCTGCGAGTGTTTATCGACTTTCTGGTGGAGCGGATGGCGCAGGAACCGACGCTGGAGATGTGGCGTAATCTGTAGATACTCTGTTGCAGGTCAAGCCCTATTGTGGGAGCGAGCCTGCTCGCGAACGACCTTCGCGAGCAGGCTCGCTCCCACAGTTGCAGTGTTCCTGTAGCAGCTGCCGAGGGCTGCGCCGCCGAACGCAGCCGTTGGAACGGCTACAGAGCTTTTGCTTCTTTAAAAAAAGCCCGCCAGGCAAAACCGGGCGGGCTTTTGGGTCGGACTGCGATCAGTGCTGCGGGCTGTCTTGTGTCGTGGGCAGCGCCATCAGTTGTTTTTCCTGATTCCAGTCAAACGGCTCATCGTTCAGTTCGGCTTCGTGGCGGCGCTCTTCCAGGGCCTGATACATGTCCAGCTCTTCATCCGACAGGAAGTTGAAGCAGGCGCCGCCGAAGTACCACAGCAGGTCGCGCGGGACCAGGTGGGCGATCTGCGGATAGCGCTCGATTACCTGGCACATGATGTCCTGGCCCAGGTACTGGCTGTTGATCGGGTCAACCGGCAACGAGCTGCGCATGTCGTCAAAACGCTCCAGGAACAGCGCGTGGCTTTCCTCGGGGATCTGCTCAGCGTCACCGACAGCAACCAGGATGCTGCGCAGAATGTCGAGCAGGACAAGGTTGTGGTTCAGATCGTTGGTGGCCATTGCGGGTGTCCTCTAGGGTAAAACGGGCGCGAGAGTATAAAGCTCATCGCGCTCGCTGTCCTGTTATCGAATCTTTCCTTCTGTGTGGCTGAGTTCTTCCTTGCTGAAGTCATCCACGTCGATGACCTTGCGTCGTGCGGTTTCGGCGGTGCGCAAGGTTTCAGCTTCGGCCGGTTGCAGTACCCCGGCTTGCAGCGCGGCATCGATGGACGGTTCTCCTGCAGCGGGTTTTACCTGGCCACTTTTCAGCGCTTCGTGGAGTTTTTTGTGCAGGGGGCGCGCTTCGCTCAGCAGGTTGCTGGCATGTTGCAGGGCGCCCACAGCGTCATCCGGCGATTGCGGGCGGTAGCAGCCAGCGAGCACTGCTTCAAGTGCCGGATCCCCTTTGGCGCGGCCCAATACTGCAGCGACCTCGGCATCCAGTGCGTCCGACGGACCGGTATGCCGGCGCCCAAACGGAAATACCACGCCGCGCAACAGAAAGCCCAGCGTTCGGCTCGGGAAGTTTTTCAACAGTTCATCCAGTGCGCGCTCAGCGTGGCCCAGGCTTTCTTCCATAGCCCATTTGAACAGCGGATCAAGGTATTGCGGCGAGTCGAGGTCGTGATAACGCTTGAGGGCGGCCGACGCCAGATACAAATGGCTCAGCACATCGCCCAGGCGCGCAGACAAGCGTTCGCGGCGTTTGAGCTCACCGCCCAGCAGCATCATGCTCAGGTCCGCGAGCAGGGCGAACGCCGCCGCCTGACGGTTGAGCGCGCGGAAGTAACCCTGGCTCAACGGGTTGCCGGGCGCAGCTTCGAAACGGCCAATGCCCAGGTTCAACACCAGCGTGCTGGAAGCGTTGCTGATGGCAAAACCAATGTGTTTGAGCAGCAGGGCGTCAAACTCCAGCATGGCTTGATCTTTATCTTCCCGCCCGGCCAAGGCCATTTCCTTCAGCACAAAGGGATGGCAACGGATGGCGCCCTGACCAAAGATCATCAGGTTGCGCGAGAGGATATTGGCGCCCTCTACAGTGATGAAGATCGGAGCCCCTTGCCAGTTACGCCCCAGGTAGTTGTTGGGGCCCATGATGATGCCTTTGCCGCCGTGCACGTCCATCGCATGGCTGATGCACTCGCGGCCGCGTTCGGTAAGGTGGTACTTGAGAATGGCCGAAAGAACCGAGGGTTTTTCCCCCAGATCCACCGCGTTGGCGGTCAGCATGCGGGCGCTGTCCATCAGCCAGGCATTGCCGCCGATACGCGCCAGCGCCTCCTGAATGCCCTCGAAGGCGGCCAGTGGCACATTGAACTGTTCGCGTACCTGAGCATATTGGCCGGTCACCAGACTGGTGAACTTGGCCGCGCCGGTGCCCACTGCCGGCAACGAAATCGAGCGTCCCACCGACAGGCAATTCATCAGCATCATCCAGCCTTTGCCGAGCATTTCCTGGCCGCCGATCAGGTAGTCGAGCGGGATAAACACATCTTTGCCCGAGTTCGGGCCGTTCATGAAGGCTGCGCCCAGGGGGAGATGGCGACGGCCGATCTCGACGCCGGGGGTGTCGGTAGGGATCAATGCCAGGCTGATGCCCAGGTCCTCTTTGTCGCCCAGCAGATGGTCCGGGTCATGGGCCTTGAACGCCAGGCCCAGCAGCGTGGCGACGGGGCCGAGAGTGATATAGCGTTTCTCCCAGTTCAGGCGCAGGCCGATAACTTCCTCACCTTGCCATTGGCCTTTGCAAATGATCCCGGTGTCGGGCATTGCCCCGGCATCTGAGCCTGCCAGTGGCCCGGTCAGGGCAAAGCAGGGGATGTCATCACCACGGGCCAGGCGTGGCAGATAGTGGTCGCGTTGTTCATCGGTACCGTAATGCAGCAGCAGTTCAGCGGGGCCCAGGGAATTGGGCACCATTACGGTGGAAGCCAGATCGCCACTGCGGGTGGCCAGTTTCATGGCGACCTGGGAATGGGCGTAGGCCGAGAACCCTTTACCGCCGTAGGCTTTGGGGATGATCAGGGCGAAGAAGCCATGCTCCTTGATGTGCGCCCAGGCCTGCGGTGGCAAGTCCATGGCCTGGCCGATTTCCCAGTCGCTGACCATTGCGCACAACTCTTCGGTAGGTCCGTCAATAAATGCCTGTTCTTCTTCGGTCAGCCGGGCCTTGGGGTAGGCCAGCAGCTGGTTCCAGTCGGGGCGGCCGCTAAACAACTGGCCGTCCCACCACACGGTGCCGGCATCGATGGCATCGCGTTCGGTTTGCGACATCGGCGGCAGGGTCTTCTGGAACCAGTTGAACAGGGGGGCGGTAAAGATTTTGCGACGAAGTTCGGGCAACAGCAGCAGGGCCGTGGGCGCGGCCAGCAGCAGCCAGAGGATTGCCAGCAACCCGCCAGGTACATGGCCGATAACCCCCATGGCCAGTAAATACACCGCGACCACGGCAATGATCGTCAGGGGGGCGATGCGGCGATGGGCCATATAGGCGATGCCAACAATCAGAACCAGTATCCACAACAACAGCATATTCAATCCTCCATGAAATCAGGGGCGTGCACCCTTGTGAGCTTAGTCGCAACTTTCGATCAGGGTTGTAGGGATAGTGACCTCGCGCTGGAGACGGAGTTCGTCATCCCGGCGTAGACTCCTTCGGCGTCTATCAATCAGGAGCCAGATCATGCTGAAAGTGTGGGGTCGCAAGAATTCGTCAAACGTGCGCAAGGCGTTGTGGTGTGTTGAAGAGCTGGCGTTGCCGTATAGCCGGGTAGAGGCGGGCGGCGCCTTTGGGGTGGTCAACAGCCCTGAGTACCGGGCGTTGAACCCTAATGGCCAGGTGCCTGTGATTGAAGAGGACGACGGCTTCGTGCTGTGGGAGTCAAACACCATCGTGCGCTACCTCACTGCCAGATATGGCTCGGATACGTCATGGTACCCAACCGATGCACGTGTGCGGGCGCAGGCAGACAAGTGGATGGACTGGACCAGCACTTCCTTTGCCGGGGTGTTTCGCACGGTGTTCTGGGGTGTCTTGCGCACGCCGGCCGAGCAGCAGGACTGGGTGGCAATCAACGCCGCAATCAAGGCCAGCGGCGAATTGCTTGCCGTGGCCGATCGGGCCCTGGCTGAAAAACCCTACTTGTCCGGTGATGAAATCGGCATGGGTGATATCCCGCTGGGTAGCTTCATTTACGCCTGGTTTGAAATGCCCATCGAACGCCCGCCCCTACCGCACCTGAGTGCATGGTATGAGCGCTTGAAGCAGCGTCCGGCCTATCGAAATGCCGTCATGACCGCGTTGACTTAATAGCCACTATTAATACGGGCGACTGTACTTGTGCGGCGAGGCCAAGCACCATAGGGTCTTGTCGGACTTGTCCTACAGGCTGTTCGCCCTTATTTACAATTCCCCTTTCCCCCATCTTGGTGCGTAATCCGATATGAGTTCCGCTCTGTCCATACGGCAGCTAACCAAAACCTACGGCAACGGTTTCCAGGCCCTGAGTGGTATCGATCTGGATGTCGCCGAAGGTGACTTTTTTGCCTTGCTGGGCCCTAACGGTGCCGGCAAATCCACCACCATCGGCATTCTCTCGACCCTGGTCAACAAGACCGGCGGCACGGTGAATATCTTTGGCCATGATCTTGATCGCAATCCCGCAGCCCTCAAGCGTTCGATTGGTGTGGTTCCGCAGGAATTCAACTTCAACCAGTTTGAAAAGACCTTCGATATCGTCGTGACCCAGGCGGGGTACTACGGTATTCCGGCGAAAATCGCCAAGGAACGAGCCGAAAAATACCTGACGCAGTTAGGGCTCTGGGACAAGCGCGACACGCCATCGCGTTCGTTGTCCGGTGGCATGAAGCGCCGCCTGATGATTGCCCGGGCTTTGGTGCATGAGCCGCGTCTGTTGATCCTCGATGAGCCTACCGCCGGTGTCGACATTGAGCTGCGCCGCTCGATGTGGTCCTTCCTCACCGGGCTGAACGAGCAGGGCACCACCATCATCCTCACCACCCACTATCTGGAAGAGGCTGAGCAGCTGTGCCGCAATATCGGGATCATCGATCACGGCACCATTGTCGAAAACACCAGCATGCGCCAACTGCTTGGACAGTTGCATGTCGAGACCTTTTTGCTCGACTTGAAGCAACCGCTGCAGGCTGCCCCTCAGTTGATCGGCTACCCGAGCCAGTTGCTCGATGCCGCGACCCTGGAGGTCCAGGTCGACAAGGTGGTGGGCATTACCGGTCTGTTCACTCAATTGGCCGCGCAAAATATTGAAGTAGTGAGCTTGCGCAACAAAACCAATCGCCTTGAGGAGTTGTTTGTGTCGTTGGTCGAGAAAAACCTGGCAAAGGTGGCGGTATGAGCTCGGAGCTGCGTCCCAACCTGATTGCGTTGAACACCATTATTTACCGTGAGGTCCGCCGCTTTATGCGGATCTGGCCGCAAACCCTGCTGCCACCTGCGATCACCATGGTTTTGTACTTTGTGATCTTCGGTAACCTGATTGGTCGGCAAATCGGCGATATGGGTGGCTTCACCTATATGGAGTACATTGTGCCGGGTCTGATCATGATGTCGGTGATCACCAACTCCTACGGTAACGTGGTGTCGAGCTTCTTTGGCGCCAAGTTCCAGCGTTCGATTGAAGAGCTGATGGTCTCGCCGGTGTCGCCCCACACGATCCTGATCGGTTTTACCGTGGGCGGGATCTTGCGTGGCCTGATCGTGGGCCTGATCGTGACCCTGCTGTCGCTGTTCTTTACCCATCTGCAGGTGCATCACCTGGGCCTGACCATTGTGGTGGTGGTGCTGACCGCTACGATTTTCTCGTTGCTGGGGTTTATCAACGCCGTTTTTGCACGCAATTTCGACGATATTTCGATTATTCCGACCTTCGTACTGACGCCGCTGACGTATCTGGGCGGGGTTTTCTACTCCATCACCCTGCTGCCGCCGTTCTGGCAGAGCGTGTCGCTGGCCAACCCGGTGCTGCATATGGTCAACGCCTTTCGCTACGGCATCCTGGGCGTTTCGGACATCAAGATCAGTGTCGCGCTGACCTTTATGGTGGTGGCGACCATCGTGCTCTACTTCGGCTGCGCCAGGCTGCTGGTCAGCGGGCGCGGGATGCGTCAGTAGTTGTTGTGACATGCGGATAAAAAAGGCCCCTGTTCGGGGCCTTTTTTATGGGTGCCTGTTTTTGCGGGCTTTCCATTTATGGCTGACCCACCAGCGCCAATAGAGCATGGTCAGACAATAGGCCAATGCGCCGAGCACCACGCCGCAGACCACCGAGCCCAGCAAGAATGGCTGCCACACAGTAGAGAGCTGGCCGCTGATCCATTCCCAGGTCAGTTCGTCGGGCAGGGTGCGCGCCGGCACGTTCATCAGCCAGGCGCCCAGCTGGTAGGTGCAATAGAACACCGGGGGCATGGTGATGGGGTTGGTCAGCCATACCAGGCCCACGGAGATCGGCATATTGCTGCGAACCCTTATTGCCAGAAAGGCCGCCAGAAGCATCTGGAACGGCATGGGTATAAAGGCCGCGAAAATGCCCACCGCCATTGCCCGGGCCACGGAGTGACGGTTGAGGTGCCAGAGGTTGGGATCATGGAGCAAGGTGCCCAAAAATCGTAAGGACTTGTGTTCCCTGATCAGGGCCGGATCTGGCATGAAACGTTTGATCAAACGCCGTGGCATGGGCCTCTCCCTAGGTCAAGGGGGCAGTATGCCCAAATTCGACAGGATGCCTATTTAGACTTTGTGACAATTTCTTAAGCGCGGCCCCGGGATTCCAGCTAATCCGAGTCAAAGGGATAAGTTGAGTATAGGCATGTACACAGGGATGTTTGCGCTGGCAGCGGGCCTGATCACGCTGCGGTTTTTACCTGGTTTACCGTCTGCCGGGTGGTTGCTGCTGATGGCGACGGCGGGGGTGTTGCTATTGGCCTGCAGGGGCTGGCCGGTGGGGCTTTATGTGCTTGGGCTGTGCTGGGCCTGCTTTCAGGGGCAAAGGGCACTGGATAACCGTCTGGCTGACTCATTCGACGGGCGTACGCTCTGGGTCGAGGGGCGTGTGATCGGCTTGCCGCAGCAGTCTGGAACATCCGTCCGCTTTGAATTGCAGGGGGCAAAGTCGCGCCACGGTGCTTTACCCGCGACTATCAGGCTGAGCTGGTATGGCGGCCCTGCGGTGAACAGCGGCGAGCGCTGGCGGCTGGCGGTCAAACTCAAGAAACCCAAAGGCTTGCTCAATCCTCAGGGGTTTGATTTTGAGGCCTGGTTACTGGCGCAGCGCATCGGTGCGACCGGTACGGTCAAGCAGGGGCATTTACAGGAGGCTGCCAGTCACGCCTGGCGTGACGGCTTGCGTCAGCGTCTGCTGCGCATTGATGCCCAGGGCCGGGCTTCGTGGTTGGCGGCGCTGGTACTGGGTGATGGATCGGGTCTGAGTCGCGATGACTGGACGTTGTTGCAAGCGACCGGCACGGTGCATCTGCTGGTGATCTCGGGCCAGCATATTGGCCTGTTTGCCGGCTTTATCTATGGATTTATCGCCTTGCTGGCGCGTTATGGGCTGTGGCCACGTCGTTTGCCGTGGTTGCCCTGGGCTTGTGCCCTGGCGTTTATTGGCGCCACGGGTTACGGCGTGCTGGCGGGCTTTGAAGTGCCGGTGCAGCGCGCGTGCATGATGCTCGGACTGGTGCTGGCATGGCGTTTGTGGTTTCGGCAACTGGGCGTGTGGTTGCCTTTTTTGCTGGCGCTCAATGCCGTGCTGATCGTCGAGCCGCTGGCGAGTTTGCGGGCTGGGTTCTGGTTGTCATTCAGCGCCGTGGCGGTGCTTCTCTTTACCTTCAGTGGCCGCTTGGGGGCGTGGGGGTGGCGGGCCATGTGGTTGCGCCCTCACGGCCTGATCGCCCTGGGCTTGTTCCCGATGCTGTGGATACTCGATCTGCCCATCAGCCTGACCGGGCCGCTGGCCAATCTGATAGCCGTCCCCTGGATCAGCCTGGCAGTGCTGCCAACAGCTTTGCTGGGGACCTTGCTGTTGCCTGTGCCCTGGCTGGGGGAAAACCTGCTGTGGCTGTCAGGTGGCCTGATCGATGGGTTGGTCCAGGGCTTGAGCCTTCTGGCCGATGTGTTTACGCCGTGGTTGCCCGTATCCGTGCCGATTTACATTTGGCTGTTGAGTGCGGCCGGAGTGCTGATCCTGTTATTGCCAGCGGGGGTGGTCTTGCGGCCGCTGGGTTGGCCGCTGGTGCTGCTGGCGCTGTTTGCGCCCCGTGAACAGATCCCCCGCGGTCAGGTCGAGGTGCTGCAGCTGGATGTTGGTCAGGGTCTGGCGATTGCCTTGCGTACCCGCAATCACACTCTGCTGTACGACGCAGGCCCCAAGTCAGGGAATCTGGATCAGGGTGAGCGGGTGGTGGTGCCGGTTTTGCGTTCAATGGGGGTGGCCGAGCTGGATTTGATGCTGCTCAGTCACGCCGATTCGGATCATGCCGGTGGGGCGCTGGCGGTGCAGCGGGGCGTCAGCGTGAAACGGGTGATTGGCGGCGATGTGCCGGGGCTGGCGGAGTCGTTGCGGGCGCAACCCTGTGTCAGTGGGGAGACTTGGGAATGGGATGGTGTGAGTTTTTCACTCTGGCAGTGGGCGGGGGCCAGCGACAGTAATCAAAAGTCCTGCGTATTGCAGGTGCAGGCCGGTGATGAGCGGTTGCTGCTGACCGGGGATATCGATGCCAGGGCCGAGCGTGCCTTGCTGCAAAGCCCGCTGGGCGTGCCTACCCGCTGGTTGCAGGCTCCTCATCACGGCAGCAAGACCTCGTCGTCGATGGTGTTTCTCAAGGCGCTGGCGCCTGAAATCGTGCTGATCTCCCGGGGGCATGGCAACAGCTTCGGTCATCCCCATCCACAGGTGATGGCCCGGTATCAGGCGCTGGGGGTGCAGGTACTGGACAGCGCCGAGCAGGGTGCGGTGAAGTTTCGCCTGGGGGCGTCGGGCAAGGCTGAAAGCATGCGCGACCAACGCCGGTTCTGGCGCGATTGACGCTGCCCCTGTGGTAGAGTGGCACACTTTTTCGAGGGGATTGTCACTGTGTGGGAACTGGTCAAATCCGGCGGCTGGATGATGTTGCCGATCATTCTGAGCTCTGTTGCCGCGCTGGGCATTATTGTCGAGCGTCTGTGGACCCTGCGTGCCAGTCGCGTGACCCCGGAGCATCTGCTCGGTCAGGTCTGGGTCTGGATCAAAGACAAGCAAATGGACAAGGAAAAACTCAAGCAATTGCGTGCCGATTCGCCTCTGGGTGAGATTCTTGCCGCGGGCCTGGCCAACTCCCGTCATGGTCGCGAAATCATGAAAGAGTGCATTGAAGAGGCCGCCGCGCGCGTTATTCATGAGCTTGAGCGCTACCTCAATACCCTGGGCACCATTGCCGCAATGGCACCCTTGCTGGGGCTGCTGGGTACGGTGCTGGGCATGATCGATATTTTCAGCTCGTTCATGGGCTCGGGAATGACCTCCAATGCTGCGGTGCTGGCGGGTGGTATTTCCAAGGCGCTGATCACCACGGCCGCAGGCCTGATGGTGGGTATCCCGGCCGTATTCTTCCATCGTTTCCTGCAGCGTCGTGTTGACGACCTGGTGGTTGGCATGGAGCAGGAGGCAATCAAGCTGGTTGAAGTGGTTCAGGGCGACCGTGAAGTCGATATGGTCGGGAGTAAAGCGTGAAATTTCGCCGCAAGCCACGGGAAACAGTTGATATCAACCTCGCGTCATTGATTGACGTGGTGTTTATCCTGTTGCTGTTTTTTGTCGTGACCACCACCTTCACCCGCGAAACCCAGTTGCGCGTCGATCTGCCGGAGGCTGTCAGCGGTTCACCCAGCGATGAGCAGAATGGCAAGCAACTGGATATCGCCATCAGCGCAGACGGGGTTTTCTCGGTGAATAACCAGTTGTTGCCCAAGAATGATCTGGCCAGCCTGATGGAGGCCCTGCAGAAAGAGTCCGGTGGCGATACCCGTTTGCCGCTGTCGATCAGCGCCGATGGCAAAACGCAACATCAGGCGGTCATCACCGCGATGGACGCGGCCGGCAAGCTCGGCTTTAGCCATTTGCGCATGACCACGGTTGAGGCGCAGACGACTCCCTGATGGCCATGTCCGATCGTTTACTGCGTGCCTGGTATGCCGGGCATCCGCTGCTGATCCTGTTGCGACCACTCGAATGCCTCTACCGACGGGTGGTTGAGCGCAAGCGGGCACGTTTTGTCGCCGGTGAGGGCGAGATCTATCGCCCGCCGGTGCCGTTGATCGTGGTGGGGAACATCACGGTCGGCGGCACCGGCAAAACGCCATTAATCCTGTGGCTGATAGAGCACTGTCAGCGCCAGGGACTGCGCGTTGGCGTGGTCAGTCGCGGCTATGGCGCGACCCCGCCGCAACTGCCGTGGCGTGTACGCGCCGAGCAAAGTGCTGTGCAGGCGGGGGATGAACCTTTGCTGATCGTGCAGCGCACCGGTGTGCCCCTGATGATCGATCCCGACCGCAGTCGGGCGATCAAGGCGCTACTGGCCAGCGAGCCGCTGGACCTGATCCTGTCGGATGACGGGTTGCAGCACTACCGTATGGCGCGGGATCTGGAGCTGGTGTTGATCGACAATGCCAGAGGCCTGGGTAATGGCCGTTGCCTGCCTGCCGGGCCGCTGCGCGAACCGGTCGAGCGCCTGCAGAGCGTTGACGCGGTGCTCTATAACGGCGCTGCCAGCGACCCGCAGGGCGGTTTTGCCTTTGCGTTGCAACCCACCGCACTGGTGAATCTGGTGAGTGGGGAGCGCAAGGCGCTGGACTTTTTTCCTGCGCAGCAGGCTCTGCATGCGGTCGCCGGTATCGGCAACCCGCAGCGTTTCTTCACCACCCTTGAAACGCTACACTGGCGGCCAATTGCTCATGCGTTTGCTGATCACGCGCCTTATAGCGCCGAAATATTGAATTTCTCGCCATCATTACCCGTGGTCATGACCGAAAAGGACGCGGTGAAGTGCCGTGACTTCGCGTCATCCGACTGGTGGTATCTGGCTGTTGATGCAGTGCCTTCCGAGGCCTTTGTGTTGTGGTTTGACCAACAATTGCTGCGTCTTTTACCTGATCGTCTTTTACCCTAACTCATCTCAAGGGGAACATTTATGGACACCAAGCTGCTCGATATCCTCGCCTGCCCTGTTTGCAAAGGCCCGCTCAAGCTCAGCGCCGACAAGACCGAGCTGATCAGCAAGGGCGCAGGCCTGGCTTACCCGATCCGTGATGGCATTCCGGTAATGCTCGAAACCGAAGCCCGCACCCTCACTGCCGAAGAGCGTCTGGATAAATGATCCCGGTTTTTACCGTCGTTATCCCGTCGCGCTATGCCTCGACCCGTTTACCGGGCAAGCCGCTGCAAATGATCGCCGGCAAGCCGATGGTCCAGCATGTCTGGGAGCAGGCCTGCAAAAGCAGCGCGCAACGTGTGGTCGTTGCCACTGACGATATGCGTATTGTCGAGGCCTGCAAGGCGTTCGGCGCCGAGGTGCTGCTGACCCGTGCCGACCATGAATCCGGCACTGATCGCCTGGCCGAAGTGGCTACGCAACTGGGTCTGGCCAGCGATGCCATCGTGGTTAACGTGCAGGGCGATGAGCCGATGATCCCGCCACAGGTGATCGATCAGGTTGCGCTCAACCTGGCGGCCCATGGCGAGGCGAGCATGGCGACCCTGGCCGAGCCTATTGATGATGTCGAGACGCTGTTCAATCCCAATGTGGTCAAGGTGGTCAGTGATATCAACGGGCTGGCGCTGACCTTCAGCCGGGCCACGTTGCCCTGGGCGCGGGATGACTTTGCACTGCACCCGGACGCACTGCCAGCAGGCGTGCCTTACCGTCGACATATCGGCATCTACGCCTATCGAGCGGGCTTCCTGCATGACTTCGTCAGCTGGGGGCCTTGCTGGCTCGAAAACACCGAGCGCCTCGAGCAACTGCGGGCGCTGTGGCATGGTGTGCGTATTCACGTGGCCGATGTGCTTGAAGCTCCGCCTGCCGGGGTAGATACCGTGGAAGATCTTGAGCGCGTTCGGCGTTTGCTGGAGTCATGAGTTTGGACATGCAGGTCAATGCGTCGCTCAAGCCCTTCAATAGCTTTGGTGTTGATGTGAAGGCCAGCCTGTTTGCCCAGGCGCACAACGATGATGATGTGCGCCAGGCCTTGCTGTGTGCGGCTGAGCACAAGTTGCCGTTGCTGGTGATTGGCGGCGGCAGCAACCTGCTGTTGACCGGCGATGTGCCAGCGCTGGTTTTGCGCATGGCCAGTCGCGGTATCCGCTTGCTGGAAGATGATGGCGAGCGGGTAGTGGTGGAGGCTGAAGCGGGGGAGGTCTGGCATGCCTTCGTGCTGTGGACCCTTGAGCAGGGCTTGTCGGGCCTGGAAAACCTCAGCCTGATCCCTGGCACCGTGGGTGCCGCGCCGATGCAGAATATCGGCGCCTATGGGGTCGAGATCAAGGATGTATTCGCAGGCCTTACAGCGCTCGACCGGCAAACCGGCGAGTTGCGTGAGTTCAGTCTGGCCGAATGCAACTTTGCCTATCGTGACAGTCTGTTCAAGCAGCAGGCCGGGCGCTGGTTGATTTTGCGTGTGCGCTTTGCCCTGAGCAGGGCCATGCATCTGCATCTGGAGTACGGCCCTGTGCGTCAGCGCCTGGCCGAGCAGGGCATTGAACAGCCGACGGCCTGTGATGTAAGTCGGGCTATCTGCAGTATCCGCAGCGAAAAACTGCCTGACCCAGCGGTGTTGGGCAATGCCGGCAGCTTCTTCAAGAATCCGCTGGTATCGGCAAGCCTGGCGGCGGAATTGAAATTGGCCCACCCCGGCCTGATTGGTTACCCACAAGCCGATGGCCAGGTAAAGCTGGCGGCGGGCTGGCTGATCGAAACTGCAGGCTGGAAGGGCTTTCGTGAGGCGGATGCCGGAGTGCATCGCCTGCAGTCGTTGGTGCTGGTCAACTATGGGTCGGCTACCGGTTTGCAGTTGCTGGCCCTTGCGCAGCGTATTCAGGCAGATATCGAGCAGCGCTTTGCGGTGCAGCTGGAGATGGAGCCCAACCTGTATTAGCGGTCTGGACTATCAATGAAGCACATACCGGCAGGGGCGCTGGCGTTGGCACTGGTGACGTTGACCGGTTGTGTCACTGCTCCGCCCAAAGATCAAAACAATCTGTGCAGTATCTATAGGCAATATCCGGCCTGGTACAAAGACTCGGTAGCGATGCAGGAGCGCTGGGGCACGCCTGTGCATGTTGCGATGGCAATCATGAAGCAGGAAAGCAGCTTCGTTGCCGATGCGCTTCCGCCTCGTGCTTACCTTTTGTGGGTCATCCCGTGGGGCCGGGTCAGCCCGTCCTACGGCTATGCACAGGCTCAGCCTCCGGCATGGCGTGACTTTGAAAACAGCATGGGCAGTTCCGGGTCGCGCGACAATTTCGCTGACGCCATCATGTTTATCGGTTGGTACACCGCGGGTACCCAGCGTCAATTGGGGATCTCCAAGTGGGATACCTATAACCAGTACCTGGCGTATCACGAGGGCAGGGGGGGTTACAGTCGCAATACCTATCGCGCCAAACCCTGGTTGATGCAGGTGGCGCGTAAAGTCGAGCAGCAGTCCAAAACCTATGGTGCACAGCTTGGCCAATGTCGCGGTGAGCTGGAGAGAGGTCGTCGCTCGTTCTGGCCTTTTTGATTTACCTCACAGGCATAAAAAAAGCCCCGCCAGTTCAGAACTGGCGGGGCTTTTTAATGGCCTTTGGAATTAGGCGAGGGGTTTATCCTCGTGTGCCTTTTCCTGGGCTACGCCTTCATGCGCAGTTGCCTGAGCGGCCGCTGCAGCAGCTGCCTCTTCACGCTTGCGACGACGTACTTCACGCGGGTCGTTAGGTGCGCGACCGTTGCTTGGGGCGCTGACAACCGGAGTTGCTGCAACCACTACCTCAACCACTTCAGTTGTCACAACAGTCTCAACGGGGGCCGGCTCTACGGCTACTATCGTTTCGACCGCGGCTTCAACGGTTACCACTTCAGGTGCGGCAACAGGCTCTGCTACGGCTTCAGTAACGGCAGGCTCTGCTACTGGCGCGCGCACAACGCGGGTTTCGCGGGCATGCGGTGCTTTTTCGATAACCGGAGTTTCGACCGCTGGTGCTTCCACCACGGCTTCAACCACTGGCTCTGGAGTCGCTGCAACCGGCTGGGCAACGGCCTGGACTTCAGGCTGTGCTTCTTGAGCTGGTGCAACTTCAACTTCAGGCGCCTTGACGGCTTCGATCGGCGTCACTGCTTCTACTGTTGGCGCTTCTACTACCGGTGCTTCTACTACTGGAGTTTCAACAACAGGCGTTTCAGTGGTCGGTGCCTGGGCAGCGACTGCTTCTACTTTGGTTGCTGCTTCGCCAGCGGTTTCAACAGCTGGGGCCTGGGCCGCAGGTGTTTCGACAGCCACAATTTCCTTGTCAGCTTCAACGACGGCCACGGTTTCAGTCGGGGCCGATTCCTGGGCCACTTCTGTTGCGCGTTCTGCCTGCTGGTGCGCCTGGGCTTCAGCAGGAGCGCTGACGACCTGGCTGGCAACGGTTTCAGTCACGGCCACGACGGCTGCTTCAGAGGTGGTTGCAGGAGCGTTCTGGCTGTTGCCTTCTTCGCTGTTCTCTTCCGAGCCTTCAATCACGTTGCCGTTGGCGTCACGCTGACGCTCGCGGCGGTTGCTGCGACGACGCTGGCCACGGGAGCGACGACGTGGACGATCGCCTTCGGCGTTGTCCTGGGTCTCGTCCTGGGACTGCTCTTCACCGTTCAGCACTTCTTCGTCTTCAGCGGCAGCTACAACCTGCTCTTCGCGTGGCGCACGTTCTTCGCGAGGTGCGCGCGGCTGGCGCTCTTCACGCGGCTGACGGGCTGGGCGCTCTTCAGCTACAGCAGTGGTAGCGGCCACAGCGGCTACGGCTGGTGCTGCATCCAGAGGCTCGCGCAGTTCACGTACGCGCTCTTCGCGTTCGCCACGCGGCTTGCGGTCTTCACGTGGTGCACGCGGCGCACGTTCTTCGCGCGGTGGACGCGGTGCGCGCTCTTCGCGAGGGGCTTGAGCCACAACCGGAGTTTCTTCGCGAGGGCTGCGCTCTTCGCGTGGTTCGCGAGCGGCACGCTCTTCACGTGGAGCACGCTCTTCGCGCGGTTTACGTTCTTCGTCGCGACGACCGTTGCGGTTACGGCTCTGCTGGCGACCGTTGCGACGTTCTTCGTTGCGTGCAGGGCGCTCAGGGGTTGCCGGCTTCTCGACTACGGTCGGTGCTGCAGGCTCTTCCTTGGAGGCGAACAGGCTTACCAGCGACTTGACCAGGCCCTTGAACAGGCTTGGCTCGGCGATGGTGGCCGCCGGTGCAGGAGCAGGTGCGGCAGCAGCAGCGGCTTCGGTCGGAACCGGTGCCGAGGTGCGTGGCGGTGCTGTTTTAACGGCGGCTTCCTGGCGAACCAGGGTGCGGGTGGCAGCAGCCGGTTGAACTTCTTCCACTTCAGCGGCAGCGGCAGCGATTTCATAGCTGGACTGGTTGGTGTGGGCTTCCGGGCTGTCATCACGCAGGCGCTGAACTTCGAAGTGCGGCGTTTCGAGGTGGTCGTTCGGCAGAATGACGATGCGGGCACGGGTACGCAGTTCGATCTTGGTGATCGAGTTGCGTTTTTCGTTGAGCAGGAACGCTGCAACCGGGATTGGCACCTGGGCGCGGACTTCGGCAGTGCGGTCCTTCAGGGCTTCTTCTTCGATCAGGCGCAGGATCGCCAGCGACAGCGATTCAACATCACGGATGATGCCGGTGCCGTTGCAGCGCGGGCAAACGATGCCGCTGCTTTCACCCAGGGATGGGCGCAGACGCTGACGGGACATTTCCAGCAGGCCGAAGCGCGAGATACGACCCACTTGTACGCGGGCGCGGTCGGCTTCCAGGCATTCGCGGACTTTTTCTTCCACGGCGCGCTGGTTTTTGGCCGGGGTCATGTCGATGAAGTCGATGACGATCAGGCCGCCGATGTCGCGCAGGCGCAACTGGCGGGCGATTTCTTCCGCCGCTTCAAGGTTGGTTTGCAGTGCGGTTTCTTCGATATCGCTGCCTTTGGTGGCGCGGGCCGAGTTGATGTCGATGGACACCAGGGCTTCGGTCGGGTCGATAACGATGGAGCCGCCGGAAGGCAGTTCAACGACGCGCTGGAAAGCGGTCTCGATCTGGCTTTCGATCTGGAAACGGTTGAACAGCGGAACGCTGTCTTCGTAGAGTTTGATTTTGCTGGCGTACTGCGGCATCACCTGGCGGATAAAGGTCAGGGCTTCGTCCTGGGCTTCAACGCTGTCGATCAGCACTTCGCCGATGTCCTGGCGCAGGTAGTCGCGGATGGCGCGGATGATCACGTTGCTTTCCTGGTAGATCAGGAAGGGTGCGGCGCGATCCAGCGAGGCTTCTTTGATGGCGGTCCACAGTTGCAGCAGGTAATCGAGGTCCCACTGCATTTCTTCACTGCTGCGGCCAAGGCCGGCAGTGCGAACGATCAGGCCCATGTCGGCAGGAGCGATCAGGCCGTTCAGCGCTTCACGCAGTTCGTTGCGCTCTTCACCTTCGATGCGGCGGGAGATACCGCCTGCACGCGGGTTGTTCGGCATCAGGACCAGGTAGCGGCCGGCGAGGCTGATAAACGTGGTCAGGGCTGCGCCCTTGTTGCCGCGTTCTTCTTTTTCGACCTGCACGATGACTTCCTGGCCTTCGCTCAGGACGTCCTTGATGTTGACGCGGCCTTCAGGGGCTTTCTTGAAGTACTCGCGGGAGATTTCTTTGAGGGGCAGGAAGCCGTGGCGCTCGGAGCCGAAATCGACAAAGGCAGCCTCAAGGCTTGGTTCGATGCGAGTAATACGGCCTTTATAGATGTTGGCTTTCTTCTGCTCGCGAGCACCCGACTCGATGTCCAGGTCGTAGAGGCGTTGGCCATCTACCAGTGCAACGCGCAACTCTTCAGGTTGAGTTGCGTTAATCAGCATTCTTTTCATGTTGTACCGTCGGTTTCCGGGCTACCGGAAACGGCGTTCGGCACACACGACTTCTCATGGTCGGTGTCAGGTGCGTCAGGAGTTGTTGGCCACTCCTGTGTACAGCGAGGTTCGACCCTTGGGGGCGAAGTCGCGACTTACGCTTCCTGCTTGCTGTGGTGCTAATGCACCTCTTAAGCAAAAGTCTGGTCAGGAGGAGGAATCAACCGGCGGCTGTGGACGAGATGAAGCGTCTTGATAAAGCCTATTGCTACACAGTCCGGCGGTTGTGCATCTCCACCCTACACGTATCCCTGATAATTCGGGTGCTGCCGCGCGCAGAATCCGCAGCGGGTTGGCATTTACCGTGTTCTCCAAAGGGGAGTTCACGCATCATGGCTAATAAAGGCGTTGTTTCCGAAGCATTCGCTCGAAATTCCCGAGGCTGACTGCACTTTGTGAACTGGCCGTGAATATCGGCGTAAAAGGCGAGTTTGCACTCTGCTTTCCAGGCTCGCTTCAGGCCTCATGTCACCTGCGCTTGTTACAACTCCAGGTCTTGCGTATCCAGCAAAAGCCCCGTAGGACGGCCTCGCGTCCTGATCAAGAGCGTTGGTCAGGGCCGGTTGTTCACCGTTAATCCTCTGTCCAGGCCGCTTTTGGCGGCGTTCGCGACTATAGCAGCAATGATTAAGTGCTTCAATTCCATAAAAAATTGTTATCATTCACGGCATGACGACGACTACCCCCCCGACCCCCAGCGTCCAGCTGCTTGAGGTCTCGCCGGAATATGCCGGCCAACGCATCGACAACTTCCTTCTTGCTCGGCTCAAGGGTGTTCCCAAGACCTTGATTTACCGCATTTTGCGTAAAGGCGAAGTGCGTGTGAACAAGGGCCGGATCAAGCCCGAGTACAAGCTGCAGGCCGGCGATATCGTGCGCGTGCCGCCGGTTCGCGTGCCTGAGCGCGACGAGCCGGTGCCTGTGGCCCAGGGTTTGTTGCTGCGCCTTGAAGCGGCCATTGTCTATGAAGACAAGGCCCTGATTATATTGAACAAGCCAGCAGGCATCGCCGTGCACGGCGGCAGCGGCCTGACCTTTGGCGTGATTGAAGCCTTTCGTCAGATGCGCCCGGACGTCAAGGAGCTGGAGCTGGTGCATCGCCTGGACCGTGACACGTCCGGCCTGCTGATGATCGCCAAAAAGCGCAGCATGTTGCGTCATTTGCACGAGGCCCTGCGCGGCGACGGTATCGACAAGCGTTATATGGCTCTGGTGCGTGGCAACTGGGCGGCGTCCATCAAGCAGGTGCGTGCGCCGCTGATGAAGAGCAACTTGCGTTCGGGTGAGCGCATGGTTGAAGTCAACGAAGACGAAGGCAAAGAGTCGGTCACTGTGTTCAAGGTGCTGCGCCGCTTTGGTGATTTTGCAACCATGGTCGAAGCGCGACCGATTACCGGGCGTACTCACCAGATCCGTGTGCATACCCTGCATGCCGGGCATTGCATTGCTGGCGACAGCAAGTACGGTGATGAGGGGTTCTCCAAGGAAATCCGCGACCTGGGCGGCAAGCGCCTGTTTCTGCATGCCTACATGCTGACCGTGCCGATGCCCGATGGGACTGAAATGAAATTCCAGGCCCCGGTCGATGAAATGTGGGCCAAAACCGTGGAGCGTCTGAGTGCCCCTTACTGAGTACAAGCTGCTCATTTTTGACTGGGATGGCACGCTGGCTGATTCCATTGGTCGGATTGTCACGGCGATGCAGGGTGCGGCGCAACGTGCGGGGCGTCCGGTACGTGATGCGCAGGCGGTCAAGGGGATTATCGGTCTGGGGTTGCCTGAGGCGATCCTGACCCTTTACCCCGACATGCCCCCGGAGCAGGTGATTGCCTTCCGCCAGCACTATGCCGATATTTATATCGCCATGGATGCCGAGCCTTCGCCGTTGTTTGCGGGAGTCCGGGAATCGCTGGAAGCATTCCGTGCCCAGGGCTATCGTCTGGCGGTGGCCACGGGCAAGGCCCGTCGTGGCCTTGATCGTGTGCTCAAGGCCCACGGCTGGGAGGATTTCTTCGATATCACCCGTGCTGCAGACGAGACCGCCAGCAAGCCTGATCCGTTGATGCTCAATCAGATCCTGGCTCATTGCGATGTGTGTCCGCAGCAGGCGTTGATGGTGGGTGATGCGTCCTTTGATTTGCTGATGGCGCGCAATGCGGGTATCGACTCGGTTGCGGTAGGCTATGGTGCTCAATCGATGGAGCGCTTGCTGACGTTCGAGCCCCGGTTGGCAATTGACAGTTTTCCCGAGTTGCGTGCCTGGCTTGATCGCCAGGCTAATTAAGATCTTTGCTGGGGTAGTGCATGGTCGATCAATGGAAGGCGCCCTCTGCGGCTGAAAACACTGTCGGTGGTGACAAAAGCTGGCAGTTGCTGGAAAAAACCCTGTTGGCGGGCATTCAGGAGCAGCGCCGCTCGCGGCGCTGGGGCATTTTCTTCAAGGTGTTGATGTTCTGCTACCTGATTGCGGTGTTGTTGCTGTTTACCCCGTTGGTGAGTATGGAGCGCAGCGCTGTCGGCGGTTCCAGCTACACCGCGCTGATCGATGTGCGTGGTCCGATTGCCGATAAGGAACCGGCCAGTGCCGACAATCTGGTCACCAGCCTGCAGGCTGCGTTTGACGATCCGCGGGTCAAGGGGGTGGTGCTGCGCATCAACAGCCCGGGCGGCAGTCCTGTGCAGTCGGGTTATGTCTACGATGAAATCCGTCGCCTGCGTGGGCTGCATCCCGATACCAAGGTGTATGCGGTGATTTCCGATCTGGGGGCATCCGGGGCTTATTACATTGCCAGTGCTGCTGATGAGATCTACGCCGACAAGGCCAGTCTCGTCGGGTCGATTGGCGTGACGGCGGCAGGCTTCGGTTTCGTCGGTGCGATGGACAAGCTGGGTATTCAGCGTCGTGCTTACACGTCGGGCGACCACAAGGCGTTCCTGGATCCGTTTGAGCCGGAAAAGCCGGATGAGACCAAGTTCTGGCAGGGTGTGTTGAATGTGACGCACCAGCAGTTCATTGACAGCGTCAAGCAGGGGCGTGGCGATCGCCTGAAAGACAAGGAGCACCCGGAGCTGTTCTCGGGCCTGGTCTGGACGGGGCAGCAGGCGCTGCCGCTGGGGTTGATTGACGGGCTGGGCAATACCAGTTCGGTTGCCCGTGACGTGATCGGCGCCAAGGAGCTGGTGGACTTCACGGTGCAGGAATCGGCTTTCGACCGCTTCTCGAAAAAGCTCGGTGCCAGCGTGGCTGAGCAATTGGCCATGTGGATGGGCTTTCAGGGGCCGACGCTGCGCTGATTGTTGAGTGCTTCAAACAAGCCGGCCTGAAAGAGGGCCGGTTTTTTTATGGCTGGCAAAAAGTTTAGAGGCTCTATGTCGCGTAGCAGCTGCCGAAGGAGCGAGGCTGCGTTCGGCGGCGAAGCCGTCGTGAAATCAGCTGGCGCGGTGCGTCGTCGAATTGCGATCATCGGGTTTACGACGGCTTCGCCGCCGAACGCAGTCTTCGTTCCTCGGCAGCTGCAGGAACACTGCAACTGTGGGAGCGAGCCTGCTCGCGAAGGTCGTTCGCGAGCAGGCTCGCTCCCACAATAGGGCTTGACCTGCAACAGAGTATCTACAGAGTGTCCGGCTTATTCATGGCAGGTGTACGCCCTCGGCAAGCAGCATGTCCACCAGTCGGATCAGTGGCAGGCCGACCAGGCTGGTGGCGTCATCGCCTTCGGTGCGCTGAAACAGGCTCACGCCAAGCCCTTCGGCTTTAAAGCTGCCTGCGCAGTCGTAGGGCTGCTCGGCGCGCAGATAACGCTCGATCTGCTCTGCGCTCAGGCTGCGCATGTGTACGGTAAACGGCACGCAATCGGTCTGATAATGGCCGGTCTGGCTGTTGAGCAGAGTCAGGCCGGTCAGGAAGCTGACGCTGGCACCGCTTGCTGTGGTCAATTGCTGGTGCGCTTTTTCGTAAGTGTGGGGTTTGCCGATGATCCGTCCGTCGAGTACGGCAACCTGGTCCGAGCCGATAATCAGATGATTCGGATGGCTGGCAGCCAGCGCGCGGGCTTTTTCCAGTGACAGGCGCTTGACCAGTTCGATGGCGGTCTCGCCTTGATGATGGCCTTCGTCGATATCCGGCGAGCTGCACGTGAAGGGCAGACGCAGGCGAGACAATAAATCGCGGCGATAAACCGAGCTTGAAGCGAGTAATAAAGGTAGCATGCGCGACTCCTGTAGGCAGTTGACGATTCTAATGCTCGTACGCAATGTCGCACAGACACAATTTCCTTTGACACGTGAAGGGGTCCTCCCTAGAATGCTGCGCCTATGTTGAATGACCCGATTCCACCTCACGTTGACCCGCGCAAATTGGCTGATCGTGGCACTACCCTTCAAGGTGAAGTGTTGCTGGCTGATTTGGAGAGACTCTGCGATCCGCTTTCCGACGATGTCGGTACGGTCCAGGCTAAATTTGTTTTTGAGCGCGACGAACGTAGATCTGTGGTAATACACAGCTCCATCGACGTCGAGGTCAAGATGGTTTGCCAGCGTTGTCTTGAGCTGGTCACCCTGCCGATCCACAGCGAATGCAGTTACGCCGTGGTGAAAGAGGGTGCGAATACCCAGTCGTTACCGAAAGGTTATGACGTGCTGGAACTGGGCGAAGATCCATTGGATCTGCATGCACTGATCGAGGAGGAGCTTTTGCTCGCCTTGCCCATTGTGCCTGCTCATCATCCGGAAGAATGCCAGCAGCCGGCGGGTCTCGATGAGCCCGAACCAGGCGAGGACGAGGTAACGCGGTCCAACCCGTTCAGTGTATTGGCGCAGTTAAAGCGTGACCCAAACGTTTAGGAGTTAATCAATTATGGCTGTTCAGCAGAACAAAAAATCCCGCTCTGCCCGTGACATGCGTCGTTCGCACGATGCTCTTTCGGCTAGCACTCTGTCTGTAGAAAAAACCACCGGTGAAATTCACCTGCGTCACCACGTATCGCCAGAAGGCGTATACCGTGGTCGTAAAGTGATCGACAAGGGCGCTGACGAGTAATCACTTGTCCGCTCAGGTCATCGCGATCGACGCAATGGGCGGGGACTTCGGTCCCCGCAGCATTGTTCAGGCCTGTATTGCCTGCCTGTCTGCTACTCCCTCGCTGCATCTGACCCTCGTTGGTCAACCTTCCCTACTTGAATCCCTGATCGCTGGCCATTCGGCTGTGGATCGCTCGCGCCTGTCTATTGTCCCGGCTTCAGAAGTCATTGCCATGAATGAGCGGCCTTCCCATGCCCTGCGCAGCAAGCCGGACTCGTCCATGCGCGTTGCTCTGGAGTTGCTCCGTGATGGCAAGGTGCAAGCTTGTGTCAGTTCCGGTAACACGGGGGCGCTGATGGCCTTGTCCCGGCATGTGCTCAAGACCTTGCCGGGCATCGACCGTCCAGCGATGGTGGCGGCAGTTCCGACCCAGACCGGCTACTGTCAGTTGCTGGATCTGGGGGCAAATGTCGATTGCACGGCCAGTCAGTTGTTCCAGTTTGCGGTGATGGGCTCGGTGGCGGCGCAGGCGCTTGGTGTGCCTCGTCCGCGGGTCGCCTTGCTCAATATCGGTACCGAGGACGTCAAGGGCAATCAGCAGGTCAAGGAGGCGGCGGCATTGTTGCAGGCGGCGCCGGGGTTGCATTACATCGGTTTTGTCGAAGGCGACGGGGTGTATCGGGGCGAAGCTGATGTGGTGGTGTGTGACGGGTTTGTCGGCAACATCATGCTCAAGTCCAGCGAAGGCCTGGCAACGATGATTTCGAGCCGGCTTGAGGCGGTGTTCAGGCGCAACCTGTTCAGTCGCTTCGTGGGCGTGCTGGCATTGCCGTTGATGCGGCGCTTGCAGGCGGATCTGGCGCCGGCGCGGCATAATGGTGCGAGCTTTCTCGGCTTGCAGGGCATTGTGGTCAAGAGTCACGGTTCGGCAGGTGCTCAGGGCTTTCAAAGTGCAATTGAACGTGCGCTGATTGAAATCCATGAAGACCTGCCAAAGCGTTTGTATGGGCGCCTTGAAGGGTTGTTGCCGTAGGCGTTTTAGCGGTCGGGCGCTTAAATGTGACCGCCCGGTCCAATCAGCCATCCAACTGTCAGTTTCTTGCGTCCGCCACGGCAGGACGTCAATTCTCCGACGACAAGATCATTAGGGGCTTGTTACATGTCTACATCCCTCGCATTCGTCTTTCCAGGGCAGGGTTCGCAGTCCCTCGGCATGTTGGCCGAGCTGGGCGCGGCACATCCGCTGGTCCTGGAAACATTTAAAGAAGCGTCTGACGCCCTGGGTTACGACCTGTGGGCGCTGACCCAGGAAGGTCCTGCCGAGAAGCTGAACCAGACTGATATCACCCAGCCTGCCATCCTTGCGGCCTCGATTGCCCTTTGGCGTCTGTGGCTGGCTGAAGGTGGCAAGCGTCCTGACTTCGTTGCCGGCCACAGCCTGGGCGAGTACAGCGCGCTGGTGGCCGCCGAATGCCTGACCCTGGCCGAGGCGGTCAAGCTGGTCGAGCGTCGTGGTCAGTTGATGCAAGAGGCCGTACCGGCCGGGCAGGGCGCCATGGCGGCGATCCTGGGTCTGGAAGATGCCGATGTACTGGCTGCCTGTGCTGAAGCTGCGCAAGGCGAAGTGGTCAGCGCGGTCAACTTCAACTCGCCGGGTCAGGTCGTGATTGCCGGGGCCAAGGCCGCTGTCGAGCGCGCCATGGAACTGTGCAAGGCCAAGGGCGCCAAGCGTGCCTTGCCGTTGCCGGTAAGCGTACCGTCGCACTGCGAACTGATGCGTCCAGCTGCCGAGCGTTTTGCCGAGTCCATTGAAGCGATCGACTGGAAAATGCCGGCCATTGCCCTGGTGCAGAATGTCAGCGCCGCGGTGGCAGCCGATTTGCCAACCCTCAAGCGCGATTTGCTTGAGCAGCTGTACAAGCCTGTGCGCTGGGTTGAATCGGTTCAGGCCCTGGCGGCCAATGGTCCGGTTGACCTGGTCGAATGCGGTCCGGGCAAGGTCCTGGTGGGCATCAGCAAGCGCTGTGCCGAAGGCGTTACCACTCACAATTTGAATACCCCGGATGCCTTCGCCGCTGCGCGCTTGGCTCTGGTCTGAATCAGGAGAAGCCTGCATGAGCTTGCAAGGTAAAGTTGCACTGGTAACAGGCGCAAGCCGTGGCATTGGCCAGGCTATCGCGTTGGAGTTGGGTCGTCAGGGCGCCATTGTCATTGGCACGGCGACTTCCGCTTCCGGTGCCGAGCGCATCGCTGCCACCCTGAAAGAAAACGGTGTTCAGGGCACTGGCATGGAACTCAACGTGACCAGCAATGAATCGGTTGCTGCGGTACTGGCGAGCATTCAGGAGCAGTTCGGCGCGCCGGCGATCCTGGTCAATAATGCCGGTATCACCCGTGATAACCTGATGATGCGCATGAAAGATGACGAATGGCATGATGTCATCGACACCAACCTGAACAGTCTGTATCGCCTGTCCAAAGGTGTTTTGCGCGGCATGACCAAGGCCCGTTGGGGACGAATTATCAATATTGGCTCTGTTGTGGGTGCCATGGGCAACGCTGGCCAAGTAAACTACGCCGCCGCCAAGGCAGGCCTTGAAGGTTTCGGTCGTGCTCTGGCACGTGAAGTGGGCTCTCGCTCGATCACTGTCAACTCGGTCGCTCCAGGTTTTATCGACACCGATATGACCCGTGAGCTGCCAGAAGCACAGCGCGAAGCCTTGCAGACGCAGATTCCGCTGGGCCGTCTGGGCCAGGCTCAAGAGATCGCAAACGTGGTCGCTTTCCTGGCATCCGACGGTGCAGCCTACGTGACCGGGGCTACAATTCCGGTCAACGGCGGGATGTACATGAGTTAAATGTGACGGATTGCTTCAAAAAAATGTCATACGAGCTGTCTAAAATCCGTTATAAAGCTGCAATCTTTTTATAGGTGGCCGGTTGTTGCGGGGTGAGTGCAAAGCTTTCAGTTGAAAAACCGAAAAGGCTTTCGATACACTTGCCCACTGGCCAGCTGCCTGAATTTGTCCATTAGGAGTGAAAACAAGGTATGAGCACCATCGAAGAGCGCGTCAAGAAAATCGTTGCCGAGCAACTGGGCGTTAAAGAAGAAGAAGTGACCAATGCCGCTTCCTTCGTTGAAGACCTGGGTGCCGACTCCCTTGACACCGTTGAGCTTGTGATGGCTCTGGAAGAGGAATTCGAGACTGAGATTCCTGACGAAGAAGCTGAAAAGATCACTACTGTACAAGCAGCAATCGACTACGTTACTAGCCACCAGGCGTAATAGTTTGTAATCGTTGCTCGCTGTCATGGAAAAACCGCACTGCCGCTCTGGCGTGCGGTTTTTTCTTTAGGTGTGATGCAAAGTGTCGTCAATAGAATAAAGGAGAGTGCTGTGTCGCGTAGACGCGTCGTAGTCACCGGTATGGGGATGTTGTCGCCACTGGGTGCGGATGTTCCGAGCACCTGGCAAGGCATTCTGGCAGGCCGTAGTGGCATTGGTCTGATCGAACACACGGATCTTTCTGCCTATTCCACCCGTTTTGGCGGCTCGGTACAGGGCTTTAACGTTGAGGACTACCTCTCCGTCAAAGAAGCCCGAAAACTTGACCTGTTTATTCAATACGGTCTGGCAGCCGGGTTTCAGGCTGTGCGCAATTCCGGCCTGGAAGTTACCGACGCCAATCGTGAGCGCATCGGTGTGGCAATGGGTTCGGGTATTGGCGGTCTGACCAATATCGAAGAAACCAGCCGTACCCTGCACGAGCAAGGCCCGCGACGGATTTCTCCGTTTTTTGTGCCGGGCTCGATCATCAACATGATTTCCGGCTTTCTGTCTATCCACCTGGGTACACAGGGGCCTAACTACGCCATCGCCACAGCCTGTACCACCGGTACGCACTGTATTGGCATGGCGGCGCGCAACATTGCCTACGGCGAAGCCGATGTGATGATTGCAGGTGGCGCAGAAATGGCTGCTTGCGGTCTGGGCATGGGCGGCTTTGGTGCTTCCCGTGCGCTGTCGACCCGCAACGACGACCCGACCCGGGCCAGCCGTCCGTGGGACAAGGGCCGTGACGGTTTTGTGCTGTCCGACGGTGCCGGCGCGCTGGTGCTCGAAGAGCTCGAGCATGCCAAGGCGCGTGGCGCGACCATCTACGCCGAGCTGATCGGTTTTGGTATGAGCGGTGACGCTTTCCACATGACCTCGCCTCCGGCTGACGGTGCGGGTGCGGCACGCTGCATCACCAATGCCTTGCGTGATGCCCGGGTCAACCCTGATCAGGTGCAGTACATCAACGCCCACGGCACCTCGACGCCTGCCGGTGACCTGGCAGAAGTTTCGGCGATCAAGTCGGTGTTCGGCGATCACGCCTACAACCTGGCCGTGAGTTCGACCAAGTCCATGACCGGTCACCTGTTGGGTGCCGCCGGTGCAGTCGAGGCGATTTTCAGCGTACTGGCCATCAACAGCCAGATTGCGCCGCCGACCATCAACCTCGACGAGCCTGATGAAGGCTGCGACCTGGATTTCGTGCCGCACACGCCGCGCGAAATGCCGATCGATGTGGTGCTGTCCAACTCGTTCGGTTTTGGTGGCACCAACGGCTCGCTGGTGTTCCGCCGGTACGCCGAGTAATGCAAAGCTGGGTCGACGGTCAACCGGCGAGCGCCCTGGCGTCGCTTAAAGACCGTGGGCTGGCCTATGGCGATGGACTGTTCGAGACCATCGCCGTCAAGGCTGGCACGCCGTTGCTGCTGGAGCTGCACCTGCAGCGCCTGGCGCAAGGGTGTTCCCGGCTGGCGATTGTTGCGGATCAAGCACTGATCCGCAGCGAATTGCTGGCTTACGCCCGCGCGATGGGCGAGGGCGTCCTCAAGCTCATCCTGACCCGCGGCGACAGCCAGCGCGGTTATGGTATATCCCCCGGGGCCATGCCTCGAAGAATTCTGCAAGCCAGCCCGGCGGCTGCCTGGCCTGAAGCGCACGCGCTGCAGGGTGTCCGGCTGTTCGACTGTGCCACCCGTCTGGCCGAGCAACCGCTATTGGCCGGGCTCAAACACCTCAATCGACTCGAACAGGTCATTGCGCGCTCCGAATGGCAAGACCCGGCCTGTGCCGAGGGCTTGATGCGCGATACCTCGGGGCGGGTGATTGAAGGTGTGTTCAGCAATCTGTTTATTGTGCGTGACGGCGTTTTGCTGACTGCCGACCTGCGCCGCTGCGGTGTGGCTGGCGTGATGCGGGCTGCACTGCTGGCCGAGGCCGGGCGCCTGGGCATCCCTTGCCATGTTACCGATATCAGCCTTGCGCAGTTGCAACAGGCCGATGAACTCTTTCTCTGCAACAGCGTATATGGCATTTGGCCGGTGCGCGCTTTTGCAGACCTTAGCTGGCCGGTGGGGCCGCTGACCCGTAAACTGCAAGGTATTGCTCGCACCTTACTGGATGTCTGATTCGTGAAACGTAAAATCTTGGTGCTGCTGGAGACAGGTCTGGTGCTGGCGGGCTTGCTGCTGGGCGTCAGTGCCTGGAAGCTCAACTCGGCGCTCGACCAGCCGCTGAACCTGACGCAAGAGCAATTGCTCGATGTCCCGGCCGGCGCCACGCCGACTGGCACGTTCAATCGACTGGAAGCTGACGGTACCCTGCAAGACGCATTCTGGCTGCGTCTTTACTGGCGCTTTAACCTTGAAGGCCAGCCTTTGCACAGCGGCGAATATCGCATGACTCCGGGCATGACCGCCCAGGAGTTGATCGGTGTGTGGCAGCGTGGTGAGGTGGTGCAATACAGCCTGACCCTGGTTGAAGGCTGGAACTTTCGCCAGGTGCGTAGCGCCCTGGCCAAACACGAAAAAATCGAACAGACCCTCGACGGCCTGAGCGACAGCGAAGTCATGGCCAAACTCGGGCACGAAGGGGTATTCCCGGAAGGGCGGTTTTTCCCTGATACCTACCGTTTTGTGCGTGGGATGACCGATGCCCAGTTGCTGGAAAAGGCCTACGACCGTCTGGATAAAGTGCTGGCCCAGGAATGGGAACAGCGTGACCCGGGCGTACCCTATACAACGCCATACCAGGCGCTGATCATGGCTTCCCTGGTGGAAAAAGAAACCGGCGTGCCACAAGAGCGTGGGCAAATTGCCGGAGTATTTGTGCGTCGGATGAAAATCGGCATGCCACTGCAAACCGATCCTACGGTGATCTACGGTCTGGGTGAGCGATACAACGGCAAACTGACCCGCGCCCATTTGCGCGAGCCTACGCCGTACAACACCTACACTATTCCCGGTCTGCCGCCGACACCGATTGCCATGGTCGGGCGTGAGGCCATTTATGCCGCACTGCACCCGGCGGATGGCACCAGCCTGTACTTTGTGGCCAAGGGCGATGGCAGCCACACGTTTTCCGATGACCTGGATGCGCACAACTCTGCTGTGCGTGAATTCCAGATCAAACGTCGGGCCGATTATCGTTCGAGCCCTGCGCCGACCCCCGCTGCTGAACCGGCAAGCGCCCCGGTCGAGCCGCAAAGTCCGAAAGACACTGATTAAGGATTGCCGCTTGTGACTGGCTTGTTTATTACCTTGGAAGGCCCCGAAGGCGCGGGCAAAAGTACCAATCGCGAGTACCTGGCAGAGCGTTTGCGCGCCGCAGGCATCGACGTGGTGCTGACCCGCGAACCTGGCGGCACGCCGCTGGCCGAGCGCATCCGCGAGCTGCTGCTCACGCCCAGCGACGACGCTATGTGTGCCGATACCGAGCTGTTACTGGTGTTCGCTGCCCGCGCCCAGCATCTGGCCGAAGTCATTCGCCCGGCGCTGGCCCGTGGTGCAGTAGTGCTGTGTGATCGCTTTACCGACGCCACCTATGCCTATCAGGGCGGTGGCCGGGGCTTGCCCCGTGAGCGCATCGCAACCCTGGAGACCTTTGTTCAGGGGGCTCTGCGCCCGGATCTGACCCTGGTGTTCGATCTGCCCATCGAAGTCGGCATGGCCCGTGCCAGTGCCCGCGGTCGCCTCGACCGCTTTGAGCAGGAAGGCCGCACCTTCTTTGACGCCGTGCGCAGTACCTACCTTGAACGTGCCAGGCTTGAGCCCGGGCGCTACCGCCTGATCGATGCCGCACAAACCCTGGAGCAGGTGCAGGGCCAGCTCGACGCCCTGTTGCCGCAATTGCTGGGCATGCACCGTGGCTGAGGCTTATCCGTGGCAAGACGGCCTGTGGCAGCAGATGGCCGGGCGCGCGCAGCACGCTCATGCCTACCTGCTGCACGGCCCGGCGGGCATCGGTAAGCGGGCGCTGGCCGAGCGGCTGATGGCCAGCCTGCTGTGCAAACAGCCGGTCGGGCTTGAGGCTTGCGGTACGTGCAAGTCCTGTTCGTTGCTGGCGGCGGGCAGTCACCCCGACAACTACATTCTTGAGCCTGAAGAGGCTGACAAGGCGATCAAGGTTGACCAGGTGCGTGATCTGGTCAGTTTTGTGGTGCAGACCGCCCAGTTGGGCGGGCGCAAGGTGGTGCTGGTCGAGCCGGTGGAGGCGATGAACATCAACGCCGCCAACGCCTTGCTCAAAAGCCTTGAAGAGCCCTCGGGCAACACTGTCTTGCTGTTGGTCAGTCATCAGTCCAGCCGGTTGCTGCCGACCATTCGCAGCCGCTGTGTGCAGCAGGCCTGCCCGTTGCCAAGTGAAGCGCTGAGCCTTGAATGGCTGGCCCATGCGCTGCCCGATATCCCTGAGGCCGAGCGGGTCGAATTACTGACTCTGGCAGCCGGTTCCCCCCTGGTGGCCGTCAAGCTGCAGGCCCAGGGTGTGCGCGAGCAGCGTGCGGCGGTGGTTGAGGGGGTTAAAAAACTGCTCAAGCGCGAGTTGTCGGCCAGTCAGTTGGCTGAAAGCTGGAAAGCCATCCCGCTGCTGTTGCTGTTTGACTGGTTTTGCGACTGGTCGAACCTGATCCTGCGCTATCAACTGACTCAGGACGAGGACGGTCTCGGGCTGGAGGACATGCGCAAAGTGCTGCAGTACCTGGCGCAGAAGACTGCGCAGGACAAAGTCCTGACTATTCAGGACTGGATTCTTGCCCAGCGCCAGAAGGTCTTGAGCAAGGCCAACCTCAACCGTGATCTGTTGCTTGAAGCGTTGCTGGTGCAGTGGGCAGGCCTGCCCGGCCAGCGCTGATCTGACTGAATTGATAAACAGGTAATTTTTTGTATGCTGGTTGACTCCCATTGCCATCTCGATCGTCTTGATCTGAGCGCCCATGACGGCTCGCTGGATGCCGCCCTTGAGGCTGCGCGCCAACGTGGTGTCGGGCATTTTCTATGCATTGGCGTAAGCGCCGACAACGCGGCCGATGTCAAAGCCCTGACTGAGCGCTATGCCGATGTGGACTGCTCGGTGGGCGTCCATCCGCTGGACGTACAACCCGGTGCCGCACCGGCTCTGGACTGGCTGTTGGACGAATTGAATCACCCACGGGTGGTGGCCATTGGTGAAACTGGCCTGGACTACCACTACGAGCCTGAAGCAGCCGATTTGCAGCAACTGTCGTTCAGGGTTCACCTGGAGGCGGCACAACAGACCGGCAAGCCGGTGGTGATCCACACCCGCGGTGCCCGCGCCGATACCCTGGCCATGTTGCGTGAGGCAGCGTTGCCGCAGGCCGGTGTGCTGCATTGCTTTACCGAAGACTGGGATATGGCCAAGGCGGCGCTGGACATGGGTTACTACATCTCGCTGTCGGGGATTGTGACCTTTCGCAATGCTGATGCCCTGCGCGATGTGGCCCGTCAGGTGCCTGCCGACCGGCTGCTGGTGGAGACCGACTCGCCTTACCTCGCCCCGATCCCCCATCGTGGCAAGCCAAACCTGCCGCAATACGTGCGTGAAGTGGCTGAGTTTTTGGCGATGTTGCGCGGTGAGTCCTACGAACGCTTTGCAGAGCAAACCACCGAAAACTTCAAGCGCCTGTTCCCGCTGGCACGGGTCAGATGATTGCGTGGCTTTGAGGGGGCGGGCTTGCTCGCGATGGGATCGCTGCGGTGTGTCTGCTAAACCGAGTTGCCTGTGTCGCGAGCAAGCCCGTTCCTACAGGTTTGGCGTTTAACTGAACAGCAGGCAAAAAAAACCCGGGCTCTGGGGAATCCGGGTTAAGACCATTAGGAGTAAAACAAAGGCACACATTCCATTGCGGCCAATATCGGCGCAGCACTTTGGGGGGGATGTCACGCCGACATGATAAGTATTGGTCAGCTTTGTCGAACGTCCAGCCGTAGCTGATCGTTTTTTAAACAGATTTGGAATACCCCAGCTTCGCTTGAGTGCTCATCTAATCGTGGGTAAATCGTTTGAACCCATCGATATGCAGGATGATCCGTGCAATTTAGCGTGACTAATGCATAATACTCCGCTTCGATTTTGACCCGAACAGACCTTTTCTTATGCACAAAGAACCCCGTAAGGTCCGTGAGTTTCGTCGCCGTGAGCAAGAAATTCTCGATACCGCGCTCAAGCTGTTCCTCGACCTGGGTGAAGACAGTGTCACCGTCGAGATGATCGCTGATGCCGTGGGTATCGGCAAAGGCACGATCTACAAGCACTTCAAGTCCAAGGCCGAAATCTACCTGCGCCTGATGCTCGATTACGAGCGCGATTTGAACGAGCTGCTGCATTCCGCCGATGTGGATAAAGACAAGGAGGCGCTGTCCCGTGCCTACTTTGAGTTCCGCATGCGCGACCCGCAGCGCTACCGATTGTTTGATCGCCTTGAAGAGAAGGTGGTCAAGGGCAATCAGGTGCCTGAACTGGTCGAAGAGCTGCACAAGATCCGCGCTTCCAACTTTGAGCGCCTGACCCTGCTGATCAAGGGCCGCATCAGCGAAGGCAAGCTCGAAGACGTGCCGCCTTACTTCCATTATTGCGCGGCCTGGGCCCTGGTGCATGGTGCGGTGGCGCTGTATCACTCGCCGTTCTGGAGCAATGTGCTGGAAGATCAGGAGGGCTTTTTCCAGTTCCTGATGGACATCGGCGTGCGCATGGGCAACAAGCGCAAGCGTGACACCGACACCCCGGCAGTCGAGTAACCACAGCCTGTATTTGCCTTCATGGCTTATGGCCTTGAGGCTTATACTCAGGCTTGGGTCTTGCCAAAACCTGATTTATGAGTCAGGTTTTGCAGCGACCCATTTCCCCCGCGCCGGAGTCATTCATGATCGTTGATCGCCAAGGCAGACGTTTTCGCAATTTGCGGATCAGCCTGACTTCAGCCTGCAACTACGCCTGCACTTACTGTGTACCCAACGGTAAACGGCTGGTGGCGGCACAGGATGAGCTGTCGGCCGAAGCCATGGTGCGCGGCGTGGCCTATCTGATCGAAGCTGCAGGCATCGAGCGCTTGCGCATCACCGGCGGTGAGCCGCTGATCAGCCCCAAGCTCGACACCTTTATGCGTGATGTCGGCCGGCTCGGCCTGGGTGATATCAGCCTGACTACAAATGGCCAATTGCTTGCGCGCAAACTGCCGTTGCTGCTGGACGCGGGCATCGCTCGCATCAACGTCTCCCTCGATACCCTTGACCCAGAAGCATTCCGCCGCATTGCCCGGGGCGGAGACCTGGCAACGGTGCTCGATGGCATGCAACAGGCGCGTGAGGCCGGGATCAAAATCAAGGTCAATATGGTGCCGCTGCGCGGGCAGAACCTGGATCAGGTCATACCGCTGCTGGAGTACTGCCTTGAGCGTGGTTACGAGCTGCGTTTTATCGAGCTTATGCGCATGGGGCACCTGGCCAGTGATGGCAATGCTTTCCTGCAGCAGTTCGTCAGCCTGCAGCAGTTGTTGGCGCTGATTGGCGAGCATCATGAATACCAGCAGGCTGATGCGCCCATCGACGCCACGGCGGTGCGTTACCAGATTCCCGGGCACGGGTATTTCGGCGTGATTGCCAACGAAAGCGTGCCGTTTTGCCGGACCTGCTCGCGGTTGCGGTTGTCGTCCACGGGGTGGCTGCATGGTTGCCTGTCATCGAGCAATCGCCACTATGTGGGTGATCTGCTGAACAAGCCGCGCCACGAGGCATTGCCAGCGCTGCAAGGTTTATTGATGAAAGCCCTGGGCGACAAACAGGACGTGGCTTTCTCGGGCGGCGCTACGGTGATGAAAATCATCGGCGGCTAACAATCTGAGTGGGAGCGGGCTTGCCTGCGATGCTGGCAACCCGGTCTTGCTGATACACCGAGTTGATGCCAAAGCGGGCAAGCCCGTTCCCACAGGGGAGGAGGGTGTTGGCGCGTAATCTGCATCTCGGGGCTATTCGCCGGTTTTTTGTCATCGGCTTTCGGGAGAGCGGGATGCGTGGTCTGATTGTGTTGCTGGCTTTTTTGGCGCTGGGCGGCTGCATGAGCGTCAGTGATCTGGGCGAGGGCGCGCGCTATCAAATGAGCGACGCCGGTTTGCTCGATCACAGCAATACACGTCGCAGCAATTCGCTGCGCATTCAGCCTGATTCCTTTATTTATATCGCCCAGGGGCCTTTTGCACCGATCGGCGATCCGTATGTGCGGCCCAATATCGTTGCCGAAGAAGCTTTCAACGGTTTTGTCGAATACTTCCCCATGGTGCGCCGGGCCAAGGAGCCGGTGGGGCTCGATCAGGCCATGACCGAAGCGCGTAATTTTGGCGCCCACTACCTGTTGTACACCCGCTTTGCCCGGGCCGATGACCGCATCGGCAACAGCGACGAATGGCTCGATCAGGAAGAAATCAGCCGCCTGGGCATCGACAGTGGGGTGATTCAGGTGATGCTGATCGAAACCAGCACTCAGTACTTGATTGACACTGCCACCATTCGCAGCCGTGGCGGTTTGCTGACGTTCCATGACAACAAGCCCGCCGACCTGATCGGCCCGCCGCTCGCCAAGTACGCCCGCAGCTTGATAGGCTTGAGCGATCAATAAGTCGAGGAGAGCACCATGAGCGAGCCGGTAGACGTCAGCAATTTGCTGGCGCAAATCCTCAGGGCCGACAAGGGGCTGCCGCCCGTTCATTTGTGGGATACCGCCTTTTGCGGGGACATCGATATGCGTATCGCCCGTGATGGCACCTGGTATTACATGGGTACGCCGATCGGTCGCAAGCCAATGGTCAAATTATTCTCGACCATCATTCGTCGCGATGGTGATGAATATTTTTTGATCACACCGGTCGAAAAGGTCGGCATCAAAGTGGATGACGCGCCTTTTGTAGCGGTCGCTCTGGACGTGGAAGGGGTGGGGGAGCAGCAAGTGCTGCGCTTTACCACCAATGTCGATGAGTCGGTCAGCGCTGGCAGCGAGCACCCGCTGCGCTTCGTCATTAACCCCGAGACCCAGGAGCCTGCGCCTTACCTGCATGTACGGCGTAACCTTGAAGCGCTGATCCACCGCAATGTGTTCTATCAGTTGATAGAACTGGCGGTGGTTGCTGAAATCGATGGGCAAAACTGGCTGGGCGTGTGGAGCGCTGGCGAGTTTTTCCCGATAGGGCTTGAGCCCTAGGCCCAGTGATTGTGGGAGCGGGAAACCCGCTCCCACAAAGACGCATTTAGGCCTTCAGTGTTTTCATATCGATCACAAAGCGGTATTTCACATCGCCTTTCACCACGCGCTCAAAGGCTTCGTTGATGTTTTTGATGTCGAGCATTTCGATATCGCAGGTAATCCCGTGTTCGGCGCTGAAATCGAGCATTTCCTGAGTTTCGGCAATGCCGCCGATCAGCGAGCCGGCCAGTACGCGCCGCTTGAACACCAGGTTGAAGGCGTTCAGTGCCGGCTCGACCGGCTCGATCAGGCCCACCAGAATGTGTACGCCGTCAAAGGTCAGGGTTTCGAGGTACGGGTTCAGGTCGTGCGGCACCGGAATGGTGTCCAGCAGGAAGTCGAAGTGCCCGGCAGCGGCTTTCATCTGCTCGGCATCGGTGGACACGATCACATGGTCGGCGCCCTGGCGACGCGCTTCTTCAGCCTTGGCTTCGGAGCGGGTGAACAGGGTCACTTCAGCGCCCAGAGCCTTGGCGAACTTGATGCCCATGTGGCCCAGGCCGCCCATACCCAGAATACCGACCTTGTCGCCCGCTTCCACGCCGTAGTGAACCAGAGGCGAGTAGGTGGTGATGCCGGCGCACAGCAGGGGTGCGGCGCTGGCCGGGTCGAGATTTTTCGGAATGCTCAGTACGAAGTGTTCGCTGACAACCATCTTGTCCGAGTAACCGCCCATGGTCAGCGTGCCGTCGATGCGGTCCGGGCTGGCGTAGGTTTGGGTCATGCCTTCCAGGCAGTATTGCTCCAGGTCTTCCTGGCAGGCCGAGCAGGTGCGGCACGAATCTACCATGCAGCCCACGCCGACCAGATCGCCGACCTTGTGTTTGGTAACTTTGTCGCCAACGGCGGTGACTTTGCCGATGATTTCATGGCCCGGCATCAGCGGGTAAGTCGCGAAGCCCCAGTCATTGCGCGCCTGGTGGATGTCGGAGTGACAGACACCGCAATACAGCACTTCGATCGAGACGTCGTCCGGTCGCGGTGCGCGACGGTTGAACGGCATGGGCGCCAGTGGGGCCTTGGCATTCTGGGCGGCATAACCGATAGCGTTATAAGTAACAGTGGACATGAGAACCTCGCGAAACGTTGACTGTGAACAGGGCGCAATTTTGCGCTTACATGCCTTTCAGGACTATGACGATTCCTCCGCCTGTCATGCCTAATACTCCGGATTGACGGGGTGGCTGCCATTTTATTGACCAATTCTGCGAAGATGCGGCTGTCTATTCCTCCTGCGAACCTTTCTCCATGCTTTTGACCCGTCACCGTGACGAGAACGCCGCTCTGGTGTCTCTGATCGAACCGCTGGCGACACAAACCGGTTTTGTGTCGACCTTGTTGCCCGAAGTCCGGGTGGTTTCTGCCTGCCGGGTAGTAGCCCGAATGCCGCAGATTTATGAGCCTAGCCTAATGGTGATTGCTCAAGGCAGTAAGTTGGCCTATCTGGGCCAGCGCACCCTGGAATACGGTGCCGGACATTATCTGGTGCAGGCGCTGGCGGTGCCTTTTGAGTGTGAAACCTTCGCTTCGGAAGAAATGCCATTGCTGGGTGTTGCTATCAGCATCGACCGAGCGGTACTGGGCGAGTTGGTACTGGCCATGGGCCTGGCCCCTGACCGCAGTGCAGTTGCCCAAACTCCGGAGTCGATGACCTCGGCGGTGCTGGATGACGATATGCGCCAGGCGGTCGAGCGCCTGTTGCGTTGCCTGCACGACCCTCTGGAGTGCCGGATCATGGGGCAGGCGAGGTTGCGCGAGGTGCTGTTCGCGGCCTTGCGGGGGCCGCAGGCGGGTGTGTTGCGGGCTTTGGTTGAGCAGCAAGGGCAGTTTGCCCGGGTGGCGGCGTCATTGAGCTACTTGCATGAACACTTCGCACAGCCGCTGAATGTCGAGACATTGGCCCGTTGCGCGAATATGAGCGCGTCGACCTTTCATGAGCATTTCAAGCGCAGCACCTTGTTGTCGCCGGTGCAGTATCTCAAGCGGTTGCGGCTGTTGCGGGCGCAGCAGTTGCTATTGAGTGAGGGGCTGGGGGTGGCGCAGGTGGCGGAGCGGGTGGGCTATCAGAGTACGTCGCAGTTCAGTCGCGAGTACAAGCGCTACTTCGAACGCAGCCCCGGTCATGAAGGGGTGGGGTGCTAGCCAGCCGGTGTGACGGGCGTGGTGTGGGAGCGGGCTTGCTCGCGATGCGCACAGCGCAGTCTGTCAGGCAAACCTGGGCGATCCCATCGCGAGCAAGCCCGCTCCCACAAATCCGGGGGCAATAAAAAAGGCCCCCGAAGGAGCCTTTTTTAGACTTACATGTTCGGGTAAGTCGGCCCGCCGCCACCTTCCGGGGTTACCCAGGTGATGTTCTGTGACGGGTCCTTGATGTCACAGGTTTTGCAGTGCACGCAGTTTTGCGAGTTGATCTGGAAGCGCTTCTCGCCGCTTTCCTGGGTGATCACTTCGTACACACCCGCCGGGCAATAACGCTGAGCAGGCTCGTCGTAGAGCGGCAGGTTGACGCTGATCGGGATGCTCGCGTCGCGCAGCTTGAGGTGGCAAGGCTGCTCTTCTTCGTGGTTGGTGCTGGAGATGAATACCGAGCTGAGCTTGTCGAAGCTGAGTTTGCCGTCCGGCTTCGGGTAGTCGATCTTTTTGCAGTCCTTGGCCTGTTTGAGGCAGGCGTAGTCAGGCTTGGTGTCGTGCAGGGTGAACGGCAGTTTGCCGCCGAAGATGTTCTGATCAAGCCAGTTGAAACCACCGCCCACGATAGGGCCGAACTTGTGCAGTGCCGGACCGAAGTTGCGGCTGGCGAACAGTTCGTCGAACAGCCAGCTGGCCTTGAAGGCCTCAACGTAGGTGTTCAGTGCATCACCGCCTTCGGAGTCGGCGAGCAACGAGTCAGCCACGGCCTCAGCTGCGAGCATGCCGGACTTCATCGCGGTGTGGCTGCCTTTGATCTTGGAGAAGTTCAGGGTGCCCAGATCGCAACCGATCAATGCGCCGCCGTTGAAGATCATTTTCGGCAGCGAGTTCAGGCCGCCTTTGCAGATGGCGCGAGCGCCATAGCTGATACGTTTGCCGCCTTCCAGGTACTGCTTGAGCACCGGGTGATGCTTGAGGCGCTGGAATTCGTCGAATGGCGACAGGAAGGTGTTGCTGTAGGACAGATCAACGATCAGGCCAACTACTACCTGGTTGTTTTCCAGGTGATACAGGAAAGAACCGCCGGTGTTTTCGCTGCTGATAATGTCCAGCGGCCAGCCTGCAGTGTGCACCACCAGGCCTGGCTGGTGTTTGGCCGGGTCGATTTCCCAGATTTCTTTCAGGCCGATACCGTAGTGTTGGGCATCTGCGTCGCTGTCGAGCTTGAAGCGTTCGATCAGTTGCTTGCCCAGGTGACCGCGGCAGCCTTCGGCGAACAGGGTGTACTTGCCACGCAGTTCCATGCCCGGGGTGTACAGGCCTTCCTTGGGGTTGCCTTCGCGGTCAACGCCCAGGTCGCCGGTGATGATCCCGCGAACCACATTGTTTTCGTCGAATAGCACTTCTTGAGCAGCGAAGCCCGGGTAGATTTCTACACCCAGGTTTTCGGCCTGCTGTGCCAGCCAGCGGCACAGGTTGCCCAGGGAGATGATGTAGTTGCCTTCGTTGTGCATGGTTTTCGGCACAAACAGGTCTGGCACCTTGGTCGCGGTGCTGTCGCTGCGCAGTACATAAATATCGTCGCGGGTAACGGGAGTGTTGAGCGGAGCGCCGAGCTCTTTCCAGTCCGGGAACAACTCGTTCAGGGCGCGAGGTTCAAAGACCGCACCGGACAGGATATGAGCACCGACTTCGGAGCCTTTTTCAACCACGCAGACGCTGATTTCTTTACCGGCTTCGGCGGCCTTCTGCTTCAGGCGGCAGGCGGCGGACAAACCGGCAGGGCCGGCGCCGACGATGACCACGTCGAATTCCATGTATTCGCGTTCCACAGGTTCTCTCCTACTCAAGGCTCAACGGTATTTTTCTAATTGGAGGTTTGGCGTTTCATCCATTATTCCCTCGACGCAGGCCAAGGACGCAATGGATGAGGCGCCGCTCTCTCTATGAGGTCGGGCATTATATCTACACCACTGGCAGGGTCCAATACAAACGTTTGTTTGAATTCACTGCAACCCAGACAAATCAAAGACGCGCGGCTTAAAACTGGCCCATTTGCTGTATTGACCGCAAATGGTGTTCCGGTCAAGATACGGTCGGTTTTGCGCTCGCCGTAGGCTGATTGTTGGTTTCAAGAGCACCTCTAAAGACAGGGCACAGGCATGAGCCAGTGGGAGCCTGCCATTTTTGCAGCGGAGTTTACACGTCCTTTTGGTGGATGACTTGTTAGTCACATCGGACAGACGGTCGCAGGGGCAGTCGCTGGTACCCGTCTATTAATAAGGCAACGATCTTTGGAGGTGCCCTTGTGCTGACGAGCATCAACCGCCAGGTTCGCCTAGGCGACTTTCTTTTCACCGGAGAGTAACGAGGAATCCATGAAGGTTCTTGTAGCTGTCAAACGAGTGGTCGATTACAACGTTAAAGTGCGCGTCAAAGCGGACAACTCCGGCGTTGACCTCGCCAACGTCAAGATGTCGATGAACCCCTTCTGCGAAATCGCCGTGGAAGAAGCCGTGCGCCTGAAAGAGAAAGGCGTTGCGACTGAAATCGTCGTCGTCTCCATCGGCCCGACCACTGCTCAGGAACAGCTGCGTACCGCGCTGGCGCTGGGTGCTGATCGCGCCATTCTGGTCGAGTCCGCCGAAGACCTGACCTCGCTGGCCGTGGCCAAGCTGCTCAAGGCCGTTGTCGACAAGGAACAGC
>NZ_JAAQWV010000017.1:0-94421 GCF_012985715.1 Pseudomonas sp. WS 5051 | reverse complement strand
TTGGCTGGCTGAAGGAGAACCGTCGCATCGTGACGCGCTTCGACAAGCTCGCAACAAGTTTTGCGGCGATGGTCTCATTGGCCTGCGCTATGCGGTGCTTGCGACAATACTTTACGTACAGAGCCTAGGGGCGATTCACATGTCAGTTAAGTATTTTCAAAAGTTTAACTCAAAACCAGAACCTTCCAGCACAGCTGAATGGAGACACCCCCATGAATACTGAAATCCTTACTGAGGATGAACTGGCAGACCTGACGGGCTACAAACACCGCAGCTATCAGCGTCAATGGCTCAAGGCTCGCAACTGGGTCTTTATCGAAAGTCGCGGCGGTCGCCCTCTGGTTGGCCGGATGTTCGCCCGCATGAAGCTCGGAATAATTTCTCCAACCCTGGCAACCCAACCCCCACCACCAGCACCTACCTGGACCCCTGACTTTTCTCGAGTAAGTTGAAATGCGCCCTCGCAAAACCGAAAACCAACACCTGCCGCCAAGGATGTATCAGCGCACGCGCCTGCGTAAAAACGGGAAAGTGTGGACGGCTTACTATTACCGCGATGCAACGGGCCATGACATTCCGCTGGGCAAGGATATTAACCAGGCCCGTATGAAGTGGGCCGAACTGGAGTCGAAAGAAAAACCTTTAGACCTGCTTGTAATGAGAGGGATATTTGATCGATACGCCAGAGACATCATTCCCAAGAAGGCCCCAAGGACGCAAAAAGACAATGCCGCCGAACTTCGCCAACTGAGAGCGGTATTTGATGATGCGCCTATTGATGCGATATCGCCGTCTATGGTCGCCCAATACCGCGATGCCCGATCTGCCAAGACGCGAGCTAATAGAGAGCTCGCTTTGCTCTCGCATGTATTCAACATTGCCAGGGAGTGGGGGCTAACTCGACAGGAGAATCCGTGCCTTGGTGTTCGTAAGAACAAAGAGAAGCCCAGGGACTATTACGCCAATGACGAAGTATGGGCGGCAGTTTATGGCTGCGCTCCGCAAGAGGTTCAGGACGCAATGGACTTGGCCTATCTGACAGGGCAACGCCCGGCAGATGTTTTGGCGATGCGCCGCGACGATATGGCGGGGGATTTTCTTCTGGTAAGACAAGGCAAGACGGGCAAGCGCCTTCGCATTCACTTGAACACCAGTATCGGCCGCAGCAGTCTCGGGCTGTTGCTTGACCAAATCATGCAGCGCAATGCTGCTCACACCTCGCCTTATTTCATTCTCAGCAAAAGCGGTGTGCGGGTGTCCTGGCAAATGATGCGCAACCGTTGGGACGCCACTCGATTGCTTGCCGCTGACAGGGCAAGAGCATCGGGATCAGAGGAGGAAGCAAAGCGGATCATGCAATTTCAATTTCGAGACATCAGGCCAAAGGCTGCATCGGAAATTGCAGATATTTCGGAGGCGAGCGCGCTTCTTGGGCACTCAAAAGAAGGGATTACGGAACGGGTTTACCGGCGTATCGGAGCCATCGCCAAGCCCACAAAGTGAATTAGTTATGGAACACCATGCCCAAAGTAATGGAACACTTCACTTTCCTGCGCCCAATAAAAAACCCCGTAGACCTTGATCTACGGGGCTTTCGAATGTGGAGGCCGAAGCCGGAATCGAACCGGCGTGGGCGGATTTGCAATCCGCTGCATAACCATTTTGCTATTCGGCCAATTGTGCTTGAAGCTTCGTGAGAAACATCAAAAACAAGAGTTTGTAACTGCGACTTGTCGCTACAACCATTTGATTCTTCAGCACTTCAGGTAGTTGCCCCAGGGCTGATGGCGCGCATTATGTACTAGAAGGCTGAAGCTGGCAACCCCCTGAATTCTAATAATTTTTAGTTATTTTTCTGCCACGGGTTTTCAGATCACGACATTGCGTACAAACCGCAATGTCCCCTCGCCTTCGTTGCGGTAGGCATGGGGTCGGTTGCTGGCGTACATATAGAACTCTCCCGCGCTAAATCGCAGTACCTGTTCGTCCATGACCAGGGTCAAACAGCCTTCGAATACGTAGAGCTGTTCGCTCCAGCCTTCGGCATCTGCCTGGGAGAGGTATTCCTCTCCCGGCTCCAGGGTCCATTCCCACAACTCGACTTCGCGGGTGGCGGTGGCTTTGGACAGCAGGACGGCTTTGCTCCCCGCCTTCGCACCCGTCCAGGCCACTTCGTTGATGCGACTCGGGTCAGGCGAGCCCGGAGCCTGAATCAAATCACTGAAGGCTACGTTCAATGCCTCTGCAACTCGGTCAAGGGTGCTCAGGCTGACGTTCTTTTCGCCAGCCTCTATAGCCACCAGCATTCGCCGACTCACACCGGACAGTTCGGCCAAGGTGCTCTGGCTCAGGTGCGCCAGCAATCTGAGGCGCCGTACGTTCTGACTGACGTGCTGCAAAACCGACGCACGTTGTGAATTTTCTTTGGGCACTATATTGCTCACCTTGTGGGACTGCGCAGTATACTGCCCAGCTTTGACGCATTGTGCGTCTCCATTCCTGTAGCACGCAAGGTTGCGACGCCAATGAAATTTACCCGATTGCTGCCTTTGACCTCTCGCTTCAGTAAAGCGGAGTGCGTGCTGATTCTGATTACGATGGTGTGGGGCATCACCTTTCTGCTGGTGCAGCATGCACTGACAGCGAGCGGGCCTATGTTTTTTGTGGGGCTGCGCTTTGCCGCGGCGGCCGGCATTGTCGCTTTTTTTTCCATTCGCAACCTGCGCGGCATCACGCTGTTCGAGCTCAAGGCGGGCATGTTTATCGGTGTCTCGATCATGCTCGGCTACGGCTTGCAAACCATTGGCCTGCAAACCATACCAAGTAGCCAGTCCGCCTTCATTACCGCGCTTTACGTACCCTTTGTACCGCTGCTGCAGTGGCTGGTGCTGGGACGCAGGCCCGGTTTGATGCCGAGCCTGGGGATCATGCTGGCCTTTACCGGACTGATGTTGTTGTCCGGCCCAAGCGGCGCGTCCCTGGATTTCGGCCCCGGAGAGATCGCCACGCTGATCAGCGCCATTGCTATCGCTGCCGAAATCATTCTGATCAGTGCTTACGCAGGCAAAGTCGATGTGCGCCGGGTAACTGTCGTTCAACTCAGCACGGCGTCAATTCTGGCGTTTTTGATGATTGTGCCGACACAAGAAGCCATTCCTGACTTTTCATGGCTATTGTTAGCCAGTGCGGTTGGCTTGGGCGCTGCCAGTGCGGCGATTCAGGTCGCGATGAATTGGGCCCAGAAAAGCGTTTCGCCTACCCGCGCCACACTTATCTATGCAGGTGAACCGGTCTGGGCTGGCATTGCGGGGCGTCTTGCAGGTGAGCGCTTGCCCGGCATTGCGCTGCTTGGCGCGGCATTGATTGTTGCAGCGGTGATCGTGAGTGAGTTAAAAACAAAGGGTAAGAAGCTCGAAGAGCTTGAGCAAAAGCAAGGCGACCAAGCCTGCGATTAAAACTGCAAGCCTAAGACGCAGTACGATTTTTTACTTAGAAGCGCTTACACGAGGAGAGAACTGTAGGAAACCCAACCGGTTATCGACAGACTTTGTAGGATTCAGCCACAGGTTCACTGTTGGTGATCTGCAACTCGCCACGTATGATCGCTTACAAACTCCTGCAGATTAGAAGCCTATGTCCCTGATAGTTCTACTGCTTCTGCCCTTCGTCGGCAGCTGTCTGGCGGCTGTTTTGCCGCACAACGCACGTAACAGTGAATCACTGCTGGCCGGTCTTATTGCTTTGATCGGCACTGTTCAAGTAGCCATGCTCTATCCACAAATCGCCCACGGTGGCGTCATTCGTGAAGAGTTCATGTGGCTGCCCAGTCTCGGCTTGAATTTTGTCCTGCGTCTGGACGGATTCGCCTGGCTGTTCTCGATTCTGGTGCTTGGCATCGGCACGCTGGTGTCGCTGTACGCCCGTTATTACATGTCCCCCGAAGACCCGGTTCCGCGCTTCTTTGCGTTTTTCCTGGCGTTTATGGGGGCCATGCTCGGCCTGGTACTGTCGGGCAATCTGATTCAGATCGTGTTTTTCTGGGAGCTCACCAGCCTCTTTTCATTCTTGCTGATTGGTTATTGGCACCACCGCTCGGATGCCCGACGCGGCGCTTATATGGCGCTGATGGTCACGGGCGCCGGGGGGTTGTGTCTGCTGGCGGGGGTCATGCTGCTTGGCCATGTCGTCGGCAGCTATGATCTGGATGCCGTGCTCGCGGCGGGCGACAAGATCCGCGCCCACAGCCTGTATCCAATCCTGCTACCCCTCATCCTGATCGGCGCCCTGAGCAAGAGTGCGCAATTCCCGTTTCACTTCTGGCTGCCCCATGCAATGGCGGCGCCAACCCCTGTATCGGCTTATCTGCACTCGGCAACGATGGTCAAAGCCGGGGTCTTTCTCCTGGCTCGTCTCTGGCCTTCCCTGTCGGGCAGCGAAGAATGGTTCTGGATTGTCAGCGGCGCCGGTGCCTGCACCCTGGTGCTGGGCGCTTACTGCGCGATGTTTCAAAATGACCTTAAAGGCCTGCTGGCCTATTCGACCATCAGCCACCTGGGGCTGATTACCCTGCTGCTGGGCCTCAACAGCCCGCTGGCCGCCGTGGCTGCGGTGTTTCACATCCTCAACCATGCAACGTTCAAAGCGTCTCTGTTCATGGCTGCCGGGATCATTGACCACGAGAGCGGCACACGGGACATTCGCAAGCTCAGCGGCCTGTTCAAGCTCATGCCCTACACCGCGACCCTGGCCATGGTGGCCAGTGCCTCGATGGCCGGGGTGCCGCTGCTGAACGGGTTCCTGTCCAAAGAAATGTTCTTTGCCGAAACCGTGTTTATCAATTCCACGGCCTGGGTTGAAATCGCCCTGCCAGTCATTGCGACCATCGCCGGCACGTTCAGCGTGGCCTACGCCCTTCGTTTTACCGTGGATGTGTTCTTCGGCCCGCCTGCGACCAACCTGCCACACACCCCGCACGAGCCTCCACGCTGGATGCGCGCCCCGGTCGAGCTGCTGGTGTTCACCTGCCTGATGGTGGGGATTTTCCCGGCACAAACCGTCGGCCCGCTGCTCGCCGCCGCTGCACAGCCGGTCGTGGGCGGCGAGTTGCCCGAGTACAGCCTGGCCATCTGGCACGGGCTCAATGCGCCGATGATCATGAGCCTGATCGCCATGTCCGGCGGTATCCTGCTGTATGTGCTGTTGCGCAAACAGCTCAAGCTCGATCGTTTCCCGTATCCGCCGCTGATCAAGTACTTCAATGGCAAACGCTTCTTCGAGCGCAGCCTGGTGGTGATCATGCGCGGCGCGCGTCGGCTTGAACGACGCATCAGCACCCAGCGCCTGCAAACCCAGCTGTTCCTGTTGATTCTGGTTGCCGTTATCGCCGGGCTGATCCCGATGTTCTACAGCGGCCTGAGCTGGGGCGATCGACCGAAAATACCGGGCTCGATTGTCTTTATCACCCTGTGGCTGCTGGCGATTGCCTGCGCACTCGGCGCCGCCTGGCAAGCCAAGTACCACCGTCTTGCAGCCCTGACGATGGTCAGCGTGTGCGGCCTGATGACCTGCGTCACCTTTGTATGGTTCTCGGCGCCGGACCTGGCCTTGACCCAACTGGTGGTCGAAGTCGTGACCACCGTGCTGATCCTGCTTGGCCTGCGCTGGCTGCCACGGCGTATCGAAGAAGTCTCGCCACTGCCGGGTACCTTGCGCAAGGCGCAGATCCGTCGTTTGCGCGACTTGCTGCTCTCCACGGCAGTGGGTGGCGGCATGGCGTTGCTGTCTTACGCGATGCTGACACGCCAGACCCCCAACGACATTTCTTCGTTTTACCTCAGCCGGGCACTGCCTGAAGGCGGCGGCAGCAATGTGGTGAATGTGATGCTGGTGGATTTCCGGGGCTTCGACACCCTGGGTGAAATCACTGTTCTGGCCGCCGTTGCGCTGACCGTGTTTGCCCTGCTGCGTCGCTTCCGCCCCTCCAAGGAAAGCATGCAGCTACCTGCCCAGCAGCGACTCCTGGCCAAGGACGTGATGACTGACCTGGTCAACCCGCGTAGCGCCAGCGATACCGCATTGGGCTTTATGATGGTGCCGGCCGTGCTGGTGCGCTTGCTGCTGCCGATTGCCTTTGTAGTGTCCATGTACCTGTTCATGCGCGGCCATAACCAGCCGGGCGGCGGCTTCGTCGCAGGCCTGGTGATGTCGGTGGCGTTTATCCTGCAATACATGGTTGCCGGCACACAGTGGGTCGAGGCACAGATGAGCCTGCGGCCGTTGCGCTGGATGGGCACCGGGCTGTTGTTTGCAACATTGACCGGGCTGGGCGCAATCCCCTTGGGCTACCCGTTCCTGACCACCCACACCTTCCATTTCAGCGTGCCGCTGTTGGGCGATATCCATGTGGCCAGCGCCCTGTTCTTCGATATCGGCGTGTATGCGGTGGTCGTCGGCGCAACCCTGCTGATCCTCACGGCACTGGCTCACCAGTCCGTACGGGCCCATCGCCCGAGCAATCAGCTTGCCCCGCTGCCTGCCCTTCAATCCGCGCTTGCCACCAAAGAAGGAGCCGCCTGATGGAAGAAGTCATCGCCATTGCTATCGGAGTATTGGCCGCATCGGGCACCTGGCTGGTTCTGCGTCCGCGAACCTTCCAGGTGGTCATGGGCCTGTGCCTGCTGTCCTACGGTGTCAACCTGTTCATCTTCAGCATGGGCAGCCTGTTTATCGGCAAGGAGCCGGTGATCAAGAACGGCGTCCCTCAGGACTTGCTCAACTACACAGACCCATTGCCCCAGGCTCTGGTGCTGACCGCTATCGTCATCAGTTTCGCCATGACCGCGCTGTTTCTGGTGGTCTTGCTGGCCTCTCGGGGCCTGACCGGTACCGACCACGTAGATGGCCGGGAGCCTAAAGAATGAATTTGATGCCGCACCTGATCGTCGCCCCCATTTTGCTGCCACTGCTCACCGCAGCCTGCATGCTGATGCTGGGCGAGAAACACCGACCGCTCAAGGCACGGATCAATCTGATCTCGACCCTGCTCGGCCTGGGCATCTCCGTAATGTTGTTGCTTTGGACCCGCCAGCAAGCCATTCCGGCTTCGATTGGCGTTTACCTGCCCAGCAACTGGGAAGTGCCCTTCGGGATAGCCCTGGTGGTTGATCACTTGAGCGCCTTGATGCTGGTGCTGACCGGCATCATCGGCATCAGCGCCCTGCTGTTCGCCATGGCCCGCTGGGACCGCGCAGGAGCCAGTTTCCACGCGCTGTTCCAGATCCAGCTGATGGGCCTGTACGGGGCCTTCCTGACCGCCGACCTGTTCAACCTGTTCGTGTTTTTCGAAGTGCTGCTGGCCGCTTCGTACGGCTTGATGCTCCACGGCTCGGGCAAAACCCGGGTGTCTGCGGGGCTGCATTACATCTCGATCAACCTGCTGGCTTCTTCCCTGTTCCTGATCGGCGCGGCCTTGATCTATGGCGTCACCGGCACGTTGAACATGGCCGATCTGGCGCTGAAGATTCCCCTGGTGCCTGAAGCGGATCGCGGATTGCTGCATGCGGGCGCTGCCATTCTGGCTGTGGCCTTTTTGGCCAAGGCGGGCATGTGGCCGCTGAATTTCTGGCTGGTGCCTGCTTATTCCTCGGCCAGTGCGCCGGTGGCAGCCCTGTTCGCAATCATGACCAAAGTCGGGATCTACACCGTATTGCGCTTGTGGACCCTGCTGTTTTCCGGGCAGGCCGGAGCATCGGCGTACTTTGCCGGCGACTGGCTGATCTACGGCGGCATGGCGACCATTGTCTGCGCAGCCATTGCCATCATCGCCGCCCAGCGACTGGAGCGCATGGCCAGCCTGAGCATCCTGGTTTCTGCCGGTATCCTGTTGTCGGCCGTGGGTTTCGCCCAGCCCAACCTGACTGCCGCCGCGTTGTTCTATCTGATCAGTTCCACCCTGGCCCTGAGTGCGCTGTTCCTGCTGGCCGAGCTGATCGAACGTTCGCGCTCCTCGGCCGATTTGGTGCTCGAAGACGATGCCGAACCACAACCGAGTCTGACCGCCACCCCGCCGCCGCGCGGCAGTAACCTGGACGATGAGCAAAAAGTCGTTGTCGGCCAGATCATTCCCTGGACCATGGCCTTCTTGGGGCTGAGTTTCATTGCCTGCGCCCTGCTGATTATCGGCATGCCGCCGCTGTCCGGGTTTATCGGCAAACTCGGCTTGCTCAACGCCCTGCTCAACCCCCTGGGCCTGGGCAACTCATCGGATGCGCCCATTTCGACGGCGGCCTGGAGCCTGCTGGCGTTGTTGATTCTCTCGGGGCTGGCGTCATTGATTGCCTTTTCGCGCATGGGTATCCAGCGCTTCTGGACGCCCCTTGAGCGTGAGTCACCGATACTGCGCCGCATCGAATGCCTGCCCATCGTGTTGCTGCTCGGGCTGTGTGTTGTGCTGACGTTCAAGGCCGAGCCGGTCATGCGTTATACCCAGGCCGCCGCCGACACCCTGAACAACCCGGAGCGTTACGTGATGGCCGTGATCGGCACCCGTCCGGTGCCAAGCCCGCAAGCCAAGGCGGCAGCACAGGAGGTACAACCATGAAGCGTCTGTTCCCTGCTCCCTGGCTGTCCCTGGCGCTGTTGGCGCTGTGGCTGCTGCTCAACCTGTCCCTGAGTGCTGGCAATCTGCTGCTGGGGGCCGCGCTGGCCATTCTGGCGCCACTGATGTTCGCGCCGCTGCGACCGTTGCCTGTGCGCATTCGCCATCCACGGGTGATCATCAAGCTGTTCTTTCTGGTGGGCCGTGATGTGGTGCTGTCCAACATTGCCGTGGCCTGGGGCGTACTGCGGGCTGGCAAACAACCGCCACGCTCGCGGTTTGTGAAAATCCCTCTGGATCTACGTGATGCCAACGGCCTGGCGGCCTTGTCGATGATCACCACCGTAGTGCCCGGCACCATCTGGTCGGAACTGGCGCTGGATCGCAGCGTGCTGTTGCTGCACGTGTTCGACCTGGAGGACGAAGCGCAGTTTATCGAGCACTTCAAGACGGCCTACGAACGCCCATTGATGGAGATCTTTGAATGAGTGCCCTGCTCTCCAATGCCATCCTGCTCAGCCTGTTTATCTTCAGCCTGGCAATGGTCCTGACCGTGATCCGCCTGTTCAAGGGCCCGTCGGCCCAGGACCGGGTTCTGGCACTGGACTACCTGTACATCCTGGCCATGTTGATGATGCTGGTGCTGGGTATCCGTTATGCCAGTGACACTTACTTTGAAGGCGCGCTGCTGATTGCCCTGTTTGGCTTTGTCGGCTCTTTTGCGCTGGCCAAATTCCTGCTGCGTGGCGAGGTGATCGAATGAATAGCGTCAGCGAGTTGTCGCTCTGGATCGAAATACCGGTGGCCCTGCTGCTGGTACTCAGCAGCCTGTTTGCCTTGTGCGGGGCCATCGGGCTGCTGCGCCTCAAGGAGTTTTTCCAGCGCATGCACCCACCGGCTCTGGCTTCGACCATTGGCGCATGGGGTGTTGCACTGGCGTCGATCCTGTACTTTTCCGCACTTAAATCGACCCCGGTCTTGCATGCCTGGCTGATGCCGATCCTGCTGTCCATCACGGTTCCGGTGACCACCCTGCTTCTGGCCCGGACCTCGTTGTTCCGCAAACGCATGGCGGGTGAAGACGTACCGGCTGAAGTCAGCAGCGGCGGGCGCAGCGAAAGCGGCAGCTGACGGTGTGGGAGCGGGCTTGCTCGCGATTCAGGCGACGCGATTCGTCAGCTGAACCGCGTTGATCCCATCGCGAGCAAGCCCGCTCCCACACACTTACATCCAGCCCAACCAGCTCCAGTACGTTGCGGCAAACAGCAGCATCAGCAAGTACCCCACCGCCGTCACTATCAACCCGACCTTGGCGAACTGCTTGGCCGTGAAGGTCTGGGTGCCCAGGCACACCATGTTCTGCGGCGCGTTGATCGGCAGGATAAACCCGTAGCTGACCACAAAACCCAGCAACATGGTCATGCCCAGGCGGTTGAATTCACCCGGCAAGGTTTGCAGCACGGCGATCAAGATCGGCAATAGCGCCGAGGTCAACGCCGTAGCACTGGCAAACCCCAGGTGAATGAGGATCAGGAATGCCCCCAGGATTGCAAAAATCCCCACCGGACCGACCTGATCCAGACCGGTGTTCGCCACCACCTGCGTGCCCAGCCATTGCCCGGCCTGGGTGGTCAGCAGCGCGGTCCCCAGGCTGATCCCGACCCCGAACACGATCACCGTGCCCCACGGAATACGTGACTGCACATCTTTCCAGGTCATGACGCCAAATCGCGGCAACAGCAAAAACACCAGGCCGGCGTAGGTGGTCGACGTGGTATCAAAACTGTGCAGTTTGCCCTCGGTGGCCCAGGCCAGCAGCAATGCAATCGAGACCCCCATCAGGCGCTTTTGCGGCCCGGTCATTGGGCCCAGCTCTGCCAGTGATTGTTCGACCGCCTCCTTGCCGCCGGGAATGCTGTCGCTTTCCGGTGGCAGCAGTTTAAGCACCACAAATAGCAACACTGCCGACATGATGATGGCCCACGGCGCACCGGCGATCAGCCAGTCGAGCCAGTTCACCCGGGCGCCCAGCATTTTGTCCATAAACCCCACGGTCAGCAGGTTTTGCGCGGCGGCCGTTTGAATCCCCACGTTCCAGATACTGGTGCCCTGGGCCACGACAATCATGATCCCGGCCGCAATGTTGGAGCGCTTGTCCACGCCAAACGCCAGGATCACCCCCATCATGATCGGTACCACGCATGCACTGCGGGCCGTGGCGCTGGGCACCACCAGGCTGAGCAGAATGGTGACCGCAATCGCGCCCAACAGAATGCGCCGGGTGCTGGTGCCGATGCGCGACAGCGTCACCAGGGCAATGCGCCGGTCCAGGCCGGTATGGGTCATGGCTGCGGCGATAAACAACGCGCCCGCTACCAACGCCAGGGCGGCATTGGAAAAACCGGTCAGGGCCATGGTGATACCGGCCGATGTGCCGTAGAGCTTTGAGGGGTCTGCCAGGGTGGGCGCCATGCCGATCAAAAACGCCATCAAGGACGTGATCATGATGGCACTGGCTTCGTACGACACCGCTTCGGTGATCCACACCACCACGGCAAACGCCAGAATAGCCAGCATGCGATGGCCGGCCACCGGCAAGTCGGCGGGCAATGGCAGCAGCAAAATGCCGATCATCACCAGGACCGCAATCACCAGGCCTATGGGCAGTTTGGCTTTTGCCGTAGCAGGCGTGGGGGTGGTTGCAGGTGCATTCATGGCCAGTTCCTTGTGCTGGAAAACCCGTGGAGCATAGGCCAAGGAAGCCCGGAGGATGTTGATACTCGTCAGGTGAGCGGCAAACCCTGTGGGAGCGGGCTGGCTCGCGATACAGGCGCCTTGGTCTTTCAGTCAATGCGCGTCGTTGCCATCGCGGGCAAGCCCGCTCCCACAGGGTTGTGCCTACCGTTACTGGATCTTGTAGTGAAAGGTATTGCGCACCCCCGGTACGGTCACGGCCTGACCATCAATCAACCGCGGTTGATAACGGAATGTCGCCGCCGCCACCAGTGACGGCCGGATAAACGCGGGATGGCAGTTGCCCACCACTTTGGGGTTGTCGACCTTGCCTTGCGGGGTCACCGAATACTCGACCGTGCAATCACCCTCAATGCCCTTGTCCAGTGCCCGCTGCGGGTAATCCGGGGCTTGTTTGCTGATGGGCAGGTATTGGCGCACATCCGATGCCGCTGCCGCCTGTTGCGCTCGCCTGGCGTTATCTGCTGCCACACGGGCCTGCTGCTCCGACGCTTCGGCCAGCGCTCGCTGGCGCTGAACCTCAACCTGCGCGGCTTTTTGTTGTTCCACTTGCGCCTGTCTCTGCTCCTCCACACGTTTGCGCGCAAGCGCCGCCTGTTCCAGTTTGCGCGCCTGTAACTGCGGGTCGACTTTAGGCTTTACCACCTCGGGTTTTGCCTCAACCACCGGCGCAGGGGCTACCACCGGCAGCGGCTCGGGCGCAGGTGGCGCCGCGGGCATTTCGGCGGGCAGCATCACCAGCCGGGTTTTCAGGGTCGACGGGGCGGGTTCCGGCAATGATTGCTCCATGCTCCAGCCCAGCACCAGAAAAGCCACCACGGCGCTGTGCAGGGCAACGCTCACCACCACGGCCTGGCTGTTGTGCCACAGCCGGGTCCAGGGCAACGGCGGTGCGGGCGCCAGCGCGCCATGCATCAACGCGGCACTCATTGCGGCGCCTCGGTCACCAGCCCCAGGTTGCTCACGCCACCTTGCTGCAGGGCCGCCATCGCCTTGACCACGCTGCCGTAACCCGCCTCGTTGTCGGCACGGATATACACCTGGGTGTCGCTGTTTTGCGCCACCACCTGACCGATCTTGGCTTGCAGCTCTTCAAGACTGACGGCACTGTCGGTCTGGTTTTTGGTGTCCAGTTCACTGCCCAGATTCCAGTAGTAACCGCCCTCGGCCTTGACTGACAGCGTGAGGATTTTTTGCTGGCTGTCATTGACCAGGGCTTCGCTGGCGACTTTGGGCAGTTCGATTTTTACCCCCTGGGTCAACATGGGCGCGGTCACCATAAAAATCACCAGCAGCACCAGCATCACATCGATGTAAGGCACCACGTTCATTTCGGCCTTGGGCCCGTGTTTGCGCTGTGGTCGAGCAAGCATGTTCAAACTCCCTTTCAAGCGACGGCGGACATGTTCCGCGAACCGGCATGCAAGCTGCGGTACAAGCGCATCTGCACTTCGTTGCCCAGGCTGTAATAACGGGTCAGCAGGGTCTGGCCACGGGCCGAGAAGCGGTTATAGGCAATCACCGCCGGAATGGCTGCAAACAGGCCGATGGCCGTGGCGATCAGGGCTTCGGCAATGCCGGGGGCCACGGTGGACAACGTCGCCTGTTGCACCTGCGACAGGCCGATAAAGGAATTCATGATCCCCCACACGGTGCCAAACAGCCCGATGTAGGGGCTGACCGAGCCAACGGTCGCCAAAAACTGCAGGCCTTTTTCCAGGCGGATTTCCTGCTCGCTGATGGCCACATACAACGCACGCTCAACCCCTTGCATCACCCCTTCGGCATCCACGGCGGGCTGCTGCCTGAGTTGGGTGTACTCCGTGTACGCGGCGACAAATACCTGCTCGGCGCCCGCGTCTTCATGGCTGACATCACGGCTTTCGCGGTACAGCGCATTCAGCTCACCCTGAGCCCTTAGCCGTTGCGCAAAGCTGTCCATTTCGCGCTCGCTGCGACGCAAAATGGCGCTGCGCCGCACAATCAGAAACCAGCTCAACAGCGAGGCCACCAACAGGGTCAGCATTACGCCTTTGACCAGCAGACTCGCGTCGCTGATCAGGCCCCAGATCGTCATGTGTTCCATGGTTGCGTGCATGTTGTTACTCCATTGATCCGCGATTGAAGGATTGAAAAGCATTCAGATGACCGGGTTATGGCAAGTGCAACGCATTGGCCACATCGCTCCAGGGGATGTACTTGAAGTTCTGGGCTTGCTCGGGCATACGTTTGCGGCCGTCCTGCACCACCAGCATGCCTTTGCTCCAAGGGCCACCGAGGTTGGCGGACGTCACATCCAGGCCATCGGTTTCCGACGCGCCATCGATGCCCGCTACAGCATTCACCCCAACCCGAAAAGCACCACGCAGGGCGTAAGGCGGCTCGGCATCCACCACCACATAGCTGTCGTTGCCCTGGCTGGAGATCACCAGGTAGTTGTCTTTTTCGGTCTGATACAGGCCCATCCCCTCGATGTCGTCATGCACCTGCTCACCCACCCTGATCACGCTGGTGAGCGTTGCCGGCTGGTCGGGACGGGCATCCACCGCCCACACCGCCACATCTTCTTCACCGAGGAACAGCCGTTGATTGCGGTCGTCCGCCACGCAACCTTCGGGCTGGGTTTGCACCTTGAACTGGCGCACCAGTTCGCCCTCGACCGTGTTGCCTCTGGCGACCAGGCGGTGCTGCACAAAGGTGCCGTCCTTGTCGTTGGCAAAGCTGTAGATCTCCCCCGAGGGCGCCTTGAACAGGCACAGGCCGTAGATGTCCGAAACCGGCGTAGCGATCTCGCCCGCCTCCTGCAAGGTGCCAGTGGCGCGGTCGATGCTGAACACGCTGAGGCTGTTGTGATCGCGATTGGTCGCCACGGCCAGATCCACGGTGCGCCCGCCCAGCTCGAAGCCCGGGCGCACATCGACGTTATTCAGCCGCCCGACCGGCAGATGCTGCACACGCTTGCCCTGCAGGTCGTACACCTCAAGGCCCTGCTGCTTATTGGTGCCCAGCACACGGCTGAGGGCCGGTGTTTGCGGGTGAACCCAAATCGCCGGGTCATCCGCCGCATCGCCCTGACTCATCACCACCTCGGTTTGCACCGCAGGTTTTACGCTGACCAGCACAGGGGGCAGGCTGGCCGGTGTGGTTTTCCAGGCCAGTGTGCCTTCGTACAATTTGCTGCTGGCGCCGTCCTGCACCAGCAGTTGCAGACCCTGGGGTGTCTGGCGCAGGGCCAGGTGTTCAGGCTCGATCATCCCGTTCAGCGCCAGGCTGGCTACAGGCGCCCAGCGTTTGCCCTGCTGCTGATACAGATTCAACTGCGCTGCTTGCGGGTCAAGCCCGACCATCCCGCCCGGTATCAGCGCCATGGCCCCTGCACTTTTTTTCACATTGCCGAAGGGCTCGACCATCGCCACGGGCACGCGCTCAACATCGGCTTCTGCGTGCGCCGGGTAAGCCCACCAGCCGACATTTTCTTCGTTGACGAACAGGTTCTGCGCGCCATCGTCCACCTGACAAAACTTCGCCTGTGGCGGCAACGGCAGGCTGCGCACCAGCCTTGGCGCGGGCAAGCGCTGGCTGTCGGCAGCTACCAGCCACTGCTCGCCCTTGCCTTCTTCGCCCACGGTGAACAGGTAGATATTGCGTGCGTCATCCTGGTACAGGCACACCCCTTCAACCCCATAGTCACGGGTGGGCAAGTACGTCGGGGGTTGCCATTGATGGCTCTTGGGGTCGAGGCTGAACAGCGCCACTTGCTGCCTGTCCTTGTCGTGACTGGCTACCAGGACCTGATCCCCCAGTGCACGGCTGTCCAGCCCGGCAAAAGCCCCCGGCACCCGGCTCAGGGTTTTGCCCTGTTTGTCGAGCAGCAACACACCCTCGCGCTTGCTCACGGCCAGGCGTTCGTCCCCGGAGCCATTTGGCAAATAACTCAAGGCCTGGGCCTTGCTGGCGGACCATTGCTGCAATGCCGGGGCGGCCACTTCGGTAGCCGCCTGCACGCTGCCTGCGCCCAGGCACACCAGCAATGGCAGTAGTCGGGGTGTGCGTTTGAATACATGGGTCATGGGACATGCAATCCATAAGAAAATGGGGTTAAAGCCTGGTCTGCCCAGCGCTTAGAAATGGGTGAAGGTCAGGCCTACGGAGTAGGTGGGGCCGTATTCTTCGTACTGGTTGTTGAAGCGGCTGTTGCCGCTGTACGTGAAGTACGGCTGGTCCGTGAGGTTCTGGGCGTCGAACTTGACTTGCAGGTTCTTGGTCAGCGAGTAGCGGGCACTGAAGTCGACAAAGGTCTGGGCATTGACATAGGTGTCATGGGCCTTGTCGTTGACCCCGGCCAGTTCGTAGAGGTAGTCCGACTTGTAGTTGGCCGACAGGCGCAGGCTCAGCTTGTCGTCTTCCCAGCCGAGCATCAGGTTGCCGACGGTCTTGGACTGGTTGGGCAAATCGATATCGCGCTTGAGGCTGGCTCCGGTCGCTGCGTCAACGCCCTTGATACTGGCATTGGAGCGGCTGAACGTGCTGTTGGCGCCCAGGATCAAACCGTTCCAGGGTGACGGCAGCCAGTCGAATTTTTGCGAGTAGGCCAGTTCCAGACCATAGAGCTTGGCGCTGTCGCCGTTGGCATAGCTGTGGGCTTCGGTGAAGTCGACCCATTCGCCGCTGCCCGCCAGGTCGTTGTTGTAGACGAAGTTTTTAATGTCTTTGTAGAAGAGGAACGCCGACACCGTGCCCGCCTGCCCCATAAAGTGCTCGATGCCAAGGTCGAAGTTGCTCGATTCCAGCGGCTTGAGGTTGGGGTTGCCGAACTCGGCTTTGTCATCTTCGATAACAAAGCCCGGGGCTAGCTGGCCAAAGGTCGGGCGCACGACGGTGTTGGTCCAGGCCGCCCGCACCTGGGTGTTTTTCGCCAACTGATAGCGCGCATGCAGGCCCGGCAGCCAGTGGTGGTAATCGCGCTGGGTGTTTTGGTCTGCAAAGACGCCATCGCGCACGCCCGTACCCTTGGCCTCGAACTCGGTGCCCTCGTAGCGCATGCCGGCGATAAAGCGCCAGTCATCGATATCCAGGGTGTTCATCAGGTAGGCCGCATTGATGTCTTCGCGCATCTTGAAGTCATTGGCCCGCGAGTCCTGCTCGTTGTAGAAGTCGTCGCGGTTGAGGCCGCCGATCAGGTCCTTGATCGCCCCGCCGCTGATGCCCGGGCCGTACTGGCCAAGGTTGTAGTGCAGGTTGCCCTTGTTGAACGCATTGAGGCTCAGTTGCTCGTCGCTGAAACCCAGGTCGGAGAAGTCCTTGTAGGTCCAGGCATTGAGGTCGTTGTCCTTGTTGCGCCGGCTGACCTTGCCGCCAAACTTGACCTGGGAGGCATAGCCCTGCACGTCGTAGTCGCGGGCCAGGTCCAGGCGGATATTTTTCTCGGTGTCCTTGGTGTGCTGCTCTTGCCAGTCCACCTTGTCGAGGCTGAAGTTGTTGGGGTCATAAAAGCCTGCGCCGATGATCGGTCGGGGCTTTTCGGTGTCGTAGAAACCGCCGTTGCCAATGCTGGAACTGCCCTTGAACGTTGCGCCGGCGATGCCCCCCGGATTGTCTTCGCTGGACTCGCTGTAACCGGCCTGCCCGCTGAGGGTCCACAGGCCCATGGTGCGTTCGCCGCCGAATACGTAGGACTGGATTTCCTGGGTTTCTTCGCGCTGCTTGAGCTTGCGCTTGGTCTTGGTTTTACCCACCTCGTCTTCGGCCTGGGGGTCGGAGAATTCAAAGGCGGTGGAGTTGCGGGTTTCGTTGTCTTCAAAGCGGCTGTACAGGGTGCGCAGGTACAGACTGGTGTCGTCGTCGGGCTTGTAATCAAAGTTGAGGCCACCACCGGCACGCTCGCGGCTGATCTCGTAAACACGCTGTTCAAAGCTGTTCAGACGGGCGCCATCGGTGAAATCCCAGTCGCCGCCGGTTTCGACGTTGTCGGAGCGAAAGTCGCGCTTGTTCCAGCTCAGGGCTGCGGCCACACCGAAGTTGTCGACACCGTCACCCAGGCTGAAACGGTCGCTGATGGCGCCCGACACCTTGGGGCTGGTCTTGTGGCTGTTCTTGTTGTACCCGGCCTCCGTGCTGCCGGTGAAAAACAGGCCGTCATGGTCGAAGGCCGAGAGGCTTTGTACGTCTACCGTGCCACCCAGGGAGTTGGCGTCCATGTCCGGGGTCAGGGTCTTGATCACCGACAGCGACTGCACCAGTTCCGAGGGCAACACATCCAGGGCCACGGCGCGGCGGGCGCTTTCCGGGGACGGTACCAGGGTGCCGTTGATGGTCACGCTGTTGAGGTCCGGGCCCAGGCCGCGCACGCTGACAAAGCGGCCTTCGCCCTGATCGCGCTCAATGCTGATACCGGGCAGGCGCTGCACCGCCTCGGCCACGTTGGCGTCGGGCAACTGCGCCACGCCATCGGCATGCACCACGCTTTCGATGGTGTCCGAGTTGCGTTGTTGCTTGAGTGCCTTGTCCAGGCTGACGGCCTGACCGACTACCTCGACGTGTTCAGTGGCACCGATGGCCGATGTTTCCGCGGCGCTCAAACGTTCGCTGGCGATTGCCAGGGCCAATGCACTGACCGTAAAGCCGACCCACTGCGCCTTGCTGCGACACTTGTACATGTTGGTGCTCCCCCAAAATCGCACGTCAGGCCGGGCAAATGGCCCGACAACTTGGGAGCGAAAGCTAGGGTCGGCGGATGACAGCGCTGTGACAGTGTTCGGCGAAACGCCCGAAACAAAAGGTTTCAAGCAGTGAGAAAGGGGTAAATGAGCTGATTTGACCTGATTACGAAAGGATCGCCCCCCGTAGCAGCTGCCGAAGGAACGAGGCTGCGTCCGGCGGCGAAGCCGTCGTAAAGTCAGGTTGTGCGGTGTTTAAGGTCAGTCCGACAACCCGCATTTACGAGTGCTGCGCAATCGGACGCAGCCTCGTTCCTTCGGCAGCTGCTACGAAATCGGGGGCAACCACGAGCTTGCGTTTAACTTTTTTTTCACCACACATCTGAGCTGATTCGACCCGCAAGCCCCGTCATACAGTTGTCACACCGCTCTGCTCTGCTGACCGGCAATAGGTTTGGGTAGAACTGTGATGACTTGGTTAAACGTCCTTAAACACCATCGCTACAAGCTTGGTTTACTGCTGCTGGCTGCCAATGCCGCGGTACTGCTCAACCTGGCATTCGGTACCCCCAAGGCCTTCAGCGAGTGGCACTGGCTGGATATCTTCGGCGAAGGCGGCACCGCCCTGTTTATGCTGTTCTGGCTGGGGCTGGTGATTAAAAGCCGGCCCACCGGGCGGGTCACCAACTACCTGGCGTACGGCCTGTGCTTTATGTTTTTTTCCTGGTGGGTGGATGTGCTCGACGAGTTTATCCGCCTGCCCAAACATATTGGCTGGGATCACTGGATGGAGTCGGCACCCATGCCCGTCGGCATGATTCTGCTGACCATCGGCCTGTTTCATTGGCACCGCGAGCAGCAGGCTATCAATCAACAGATGGAGAAGCGCGAGCGGGTATTTCGCGAGCACCGGCTGTTCGACAAACTCACCCCTCTGGGCGGCGCCGGTTACCTCAAGCACCAGGTCAGCGACTGCCTGGCGCAAAGCGTCGAGCAGCAACAGCCGCTGTCACTGCTGGCGCTGGATATCGACGATTTCACGTCCATCAACCAGCATTACGGCCACGCCGAAGGTGATGCCGTGTTGCAGGCCCTCAGCCAGTTGCTGCTGCTCAACCTGCGTCGCCACGATCTGCTCTGCAGGCTGGCCGGTGACCGTTTTGTGGTGCTGTTGCCCAATACCGGCGAGAGTCAGGCCCGCCTGCTGGCGCTGGAACTGCAGCAGGCGGTGCAGAGCCTGGCCCACAAAACCCGCCAACAGGGTGAACGGGTGTATCTGTCGGCCAGTACCGCGGTGGTGATGGCCGTCAACGAAGCGCCCGATGAGCTGCTCAAGCGCCTGAACCTGACACTGGTGCGGGCCAAGCCGCCACGGAGCAAACGCGCATGACCCTGGACAGCCGCTGGTATGAAGCCGACAGCCGCTTTATTGCCGGGCACTATCAACCTGCGACCCTGATTGATCTGGCGTTGTCGCGGGATATCGACAGCCATCGCCTGCTGCGCGGTACCGGGCTGTTTTACGAGGACATCGTCGCCGGGCACACGCGTCTCAGCCCCCAGCAGTGTTTTACCCTGATCGCCAATGCACAACGCTTACTCGAAGCCGATGACAGCAGTTTTCTGTTTGGCCAGCGCCTGTGGCCGGGGCATTACGGCCCGGCCAGCCACGCCCTGCAGCAGGCACAGAACCTGCAGCAGGCCCTGGAAACCCTGATCCATCACCGCGCCCTGCTCAGCCCCTTGCTCACCCCGCGGCTGTTGCTGGACGACAAATACGCCTATGTGTACTGGCTCGACAGTTGTGGGGCCCAGGAGCAATTGCGTTTTGTACTGGAGGCCAGTATGACGGCGCTGATGGCCATGAGTCAGTGGCTCAGTGGCGAGCGCCTGCCGTGGGAATGCAGTTTCAGCCATGCCGAGCCGCATTATGTGGAGCAGTACTGGGTACATCTGGGGGAGAACACCCAGTTTGGCTGCCAGCTGGACATGATGCGCCTGCCCCGTGAATACCTGACCCGGCCCTGGCCGAATGCCTCGGCCATTGCCCGCCAAGTGGCCTATCAACAGGCACAGGAGCAGTTGCACAGCCTGGGCTTTCGCGCCAGCCTGCTTGACCGGCTGTATGTGTACTTGCGCAACAATGCCCGGGAGGCTCCGGGCCTTGAGCAGGCCGCGCAGCATTTTTCGGTGAGCCAGGCCACCCTCAAGCGCAAGCTGAACAAGCACGGCACCCACTTTCAGGCCCAGCAGGATCAGGCGCGCAAGCATATGGCGCTGTATCTTTACCAGATCAAGGGGCTGAGCAATGAAGCGGTGGCCGAGTACCTGAACTTCAACGACCCGGCGAACTTTCGCCGGGCCCTGAAACGCTGGACGGGGTGTACGCCCAATCTGATACGGCAGTTTCTGGCGTTGTAAACCACTCCCCAAACCTGATGCGCGCAGGTGGATTGTGGGAGCGGGCTTGCTCGCGATGCAGGCCACGCCGGTTATCTGGCAAACCGCGGTGATGCTATCGCGAGCAAGCCCGCTCCCACAGGTTTAGCGGCGTTTACCAAACGGATCCTTGGCGCAGTTACCCCGCCAATTCACGCAACTTCGCCAGCTCTTCAGCCCCCAGCGGGATGCCTTCGCTCAACGATTTGGCCCGCTCGATAAAGCGCCGGTCACCCGGCATGCGCTCAAGCCCTACTGCATGCATCTGCCGAACCAGTTCTGCGCTGCGCTGGGCAAAGCTGTTGCCGCCAGATTTGCTCGGGTCGATCACGATCAGCAATTGGCCGGTCCACGGGGTTTGTGCACCCGGGTGTTTCGACCAGTCAAACTCAAACGAGAAATTGCCCCCCGTCAGCGCCGCCGCCAGCAACTCGACCATCATCGACAGCGCCGAGCCCTTGTGCCCGCCAAAGGGCAGCAAGGCGCCGCCGTCGAGGATGGCTTTCGGGTCTTCAGTGGGCTCACCCTGCTTGTCTACGCCCATGCCAGCAGGCAACGAGTGGCCTTTACGAGCGGCAATTTGCACGTCGCCGTGGGCAATCGCACTGGTGGCCAGGTCGAATACGATCGGATTGCCATCCGCACAGGGTGCGGCAAAGGCAATCGGGTTGGTGCCAAACAACGGTTTTTGTGCACCGTGAGGCACTACGCAGGTCATGCTGTTGACCACGCTCAAGGCCACCAGGCCTTCTTCGGCAAACGGCTCGACATCCGGCCAAAGTGCGGCGAAGTGATGGGAGTTACGAATCGCCAGCACCGCAATCCCGGCACTGCGGGCTTTTGCCACCAGCAACTCGCGGGCGGCCGCCAATGCAGGCTGGGCAAAGCCCCCCGCCGCATCCACGCGGATAAACCCGCTGGCAACGTCTTCTACAACCGGCACCGCCTGGCCATTGACCCAGTTGCTGGCCAGTGATGACAGATAACCCGGAATGCGGAACACCCCATGGCTATAGGAACCATCGCGCTGCGCCCGGGCGCAGTTGTCCGCCAGTACCCCGGCAACCTCCGGCGAGGTGCCATGACGCTCAAAAATCCGTTGCAGCAAAGCGGTCAATTCGGCGAGGGAAAGCGACTGCGTGGATGACATTCTGGGGCTCCAGTCTGATTATTTTTGTCTGAGGCAAACTATCCTTCGATGACAGTTCTCTGTCAATTGTTGACTTAATGACAGAAAACATTCACTTTCTGCAACGCGCTGAAATAAAAACAGGAAGCAGTCGTGAGCCAGCCGATTAAACAACGCCTTGAAAGCAGTCTGTCAACCGCCGCCCCCTCGGGCCGGGCGATTGCCAGCTACATGCTGGCCAATCTCTACGAGCTGCCCTTTCAGACCGCCGCCGACATCGCCAGCAAACTGGGGGTCAGCGAGTCCAGTGTGGGGCGTTTTTGCCGTGCCCTGGGCTACAGCCATTTCAAGGATTTGAAAAACGATCTCAAGGACGACCTGGGCGATGGCCCGTGGCTGGTCGGTGATCGCTTGCAAGAATTCCGCCAGCAGTCGAGCCAGAGCCCGCAGGCCCTGCCGCGCAGCTTCGAGCTGGAAGTCGGGGCGCTGGTCAAGGTCTACGAATACAGCCTCACCCCGCAGTGGCGTGCCGTCAGCCAGCGCCTGGCCACGCGGCGCAAGGTGTTTGTCGCAGGCTTCCAGACCGAGCGCGGAATCGCCGCCTCGATGGTGCATTTACTGCAATACCTGCGCGATGGCGTGCAGCTGGTCGACGGCGCCGCCGGGCATTACGCCGATGTACTGCTGTGCCCGCCGGCAGACTGTGCCCTGGTGGTGTTTGAAGCCCGTCGCTACTCGCGCCACGCCCAGTTGTTGTGCCGCAAGGCACGCGAGGCCGGCATCGAGGTCACGCTGGTCACCGATACCTTCTGCGACTGGGCCGACCAGAGCGCCAATGAAGTGTTTCGCGTGCCCACCGAGTTCAACCTGTTCTGGGAGTCCACCGCGGCCATGCTGTCGCTGGTGCATTTGCTGATCAATGAAGTGTGCAAACAACTGGGGCCTGACGTTGAAAAGCGTCTTGAGGCAACCGCGGCCTTACACAATGAGTTCGTGGGCTACACATCCTCACCCGGATCAAAACAATAAAACGAGGTGCTAGATGAAATACGTCATTCGCTTTGCAAGTGCATGCGCACTGGTGGCCGCCGTTGCAGCCAACGCTCAGGCCGACACGCTGACTATCGCCACCGAAGGCGCCTACCCTCCCTTCAACACCACCAACTCGGACGGCACGGTGTCCGGCTTTGACGTCGACATCACCAATGCCCTGTGCGAGCGCATGAATGCTCAATGCAAGATTGTTGCCCAGGACTGGGACGGTATTATCCCGGGGCTGATGGCGAAAAAATACGACGCCATCGTCGCGTCGATGATCGTGACCGATGAACGCAAAAAGAAGATCGCGTTTACCAATCACTACTACCGCACCCCGCTGTCGATCGCCGTGCCTAAAGACTCTGATATCACCGATGCGCAGATCGACTTCAAGGGCCGCACCATCGGTGCCCAGGGCGCTGCAACCCAGGGCATCTACGCCGAAGACCACTACGAAAAAGCCGGCGCCAAGCTCAACCTGTACCCGACCCTGGACGAGGCCAACGCCGAGCTGAAAAACGGTCGTGTCGATGCGGTGATTGCCGACAAATTCCCGCTGCTGGAATGGATCAACAAGGCCAGCGACGACTGCTGCAAAATCATCGGTGACGTTAACGGCACCAATGCCGACGCCGCCATTGCCGTACGCCAGAGCGATACCGTGCTGCGTGAGCGCTTCAACAAGGCGCTGGACGAAATCGTGGCTGACGGCACCTATAAAAAGATCAGCAGCAAGTACTTCGACTTCGACATTTACTGAGTCGCCTGCCCTCGCTTGAGGGCCTCCCTGCCAATGACCCTGCCCTGCGCACGTAACGTGCGCAGTGGCTGAATTTCGGCCCACTTTTGCCCGGGGATTCGAGCATGCTCGATCAACTCTCACTTCTTTCTTTTGCCAGTGGCGGCTGGGGCTCGGCGTTGCTCGCCGGCGCGCTGGTGACCATTGCCCTGGCCTTGAGCTGCCTGCCTATCGGCTTGCCCCTGGGCCTGGTCGTGGCGGTGGCGGCACGCTCGAAAAACCGTTGGCTGCGGGCGTGGGCAACCACTTTTTCCACGGTATTTCGTGGTTTGCCGGAACTGCTGACCCTGCTGATCATTTATTACGGCTGCCAGATCGCCGCACAAAAGCTGCTCGCCATGATGGGCTACGACGCGCAGGTGACGATCAATACCTTCGTCGCTGCGATGGTGGCTTTCAGCCTGGTATTTGCCGCCTTCTCGAGCGAGATCTGGCTGGGTGCGTTTAAAACCATTCCCAAGGGCCAGTTCGAAGCGGCCTCGGCACTGGGCCTGAGCAAATTCACCACCTTTCGCAAGGTGGTACTGCCACAACTGGCACGCATCGCCCTGCCGGGGCTGTCGAACAACTGGCTGTCGCTGCTCAAGGACACCTCGCTGGTGTCGACCATTTCCCTGGTGGACCTGATGCGCCAGACCAACCTGGCGGTCAGCGTGACCAAAGAGCCGATGCTGTTCTACACCGTCGCCTGCCTGGGCTATCTGTTTTTCTCGGCGATTTCCGGGCGTCTGTTCGCCTTTCTTGAACGCTACTTCAGCCGCCATCAACGGAGCGCGCAGCCATGAGTCTGGCGGATCTGCAAAACATGTTTCTCAACCCCGACCTGCTGGAACGCTACGGCCCGCGGTTTATCGACGGGCTGCTGGTCACCGGCAAACTGGTAGCGATTTCCTTTACCCTGGGGGCTTTGCTCGGCTTGCTGATCGCCCTGGGGCGTTTGTCGAGCAACCGCTTCTTGCGCAGTTTTACCGGTGCCTACGTGTACTTTTTCCGCGGCTCACCGCTGCTGGCGCAACTGTTTTTGCTGTACTACGGCCTCGGCTCGTTCAAGGGTTTCTGGCAGGACGTGGGCCTGTGGTGGTTTTTCCGCGATGCGTGGTTCTGCACCCTGCTGGCTTTCACCCTCAACACGGCGGCGTACCAGGCCGAGATCCTGCGCGGCAGTATCCTCTCCGTGGCCCAGGGCCAGCGTGAGGCCTGCAAAGCGCTGAACCTGTCGCGCTGGACCACCTTTCGCAAGATCATTCTGCCGCAATCGTTGCTGGTGGCCATCGGCCCGCTGGGCAATGAACTGATCCTGATGATCAAGGCCAGTGCGATTGCCTCGCTGGTAACCATTTACGACCTGATGGGCGTGACCAAGATGGCGTTTTCGCGCAGTTTCGACTTTCAGGTCTACCTGTGGGCCGCCGTGCTGTATCTGCTGATCGTGGAAGTGGTGCGGCGCAGCCTGAAACTGATCGAAGGCCGCCTCGGCCGCCATTTGCAGTAAGCCCATTGCCCGGGCTGCGCACACGGCCCCCTGTTTTAAGGATTTGTTTATGCACTGCGACACTATCGTTCTGGGCGCCGGCATTGTCGGCGTCAGTACCGCGTTGCAACTCCAGGCTCGTGGGCGCAGCGTCGTGCTGCTTGACCGCGCCCAGCCAGGCAGCGGCACCAGCCACGGCAATGCCGGGCTGATCGAGCGCGCCAGCGTGATCCCCTATTCGTTCCCGCGGGAACTTTCGCGCCTGTTGCGCTACGGCCTCAACCAGCAATCGGACGTGCGCTACAGCCTCAAGCACCTGCCCAAGGCCGGGCCGTGGCTGTTGAAGTACTGGCAGCAATCCGCTCCCAAGGCGCTGGCCAGGGCCACCCGGGCCATGCTGCCGCTGATTGAACAATGCGTCAGCGAACACGACTTGCTGGCCGAGCCCGCCGGGGTGACTACGCTGATCGATGACAGCGGCTGGATCGAGGTCTATCGCACCCAGGCCGACTTCGACAAGGCCCAACGCGATGCGGCGGCCCTGAGCGACTACAGGCTCAACTACCGGGTACTGGGCGAACAGCAGGTGCACGCCCTGGAGCCGGGCCTGCATAACGATGTGATCGGAGGCATTCATTGGCTCGATCCCAAGACCGTCAGTGACCCGGGCGGCCTGACCCGTGGTTATGCCGAATTGTTTGTAAAGCGTGGAGGCACCTTTGTCATCGGTGACGCCACCAGCCTGCGGGCAACGGCCGGGCAATGGCAGGTCGAGAGCCAGAAGGGCCTGATCGTCGGCAACGAAGTGGTGATTGCCCTCGGCCCGCAAGCACGGGCGATTTTCGAACCGCTGGGCTATCGCATTCCCCTGGCAATCAAGCGCGGCTATCACATGCATTACGCGGCCAAAGACGGCCACACCATGCAGCACCCGATTCTGGATTCGGTGGGCGGTTATGTGCTGGCACCGATGGTGGGCGGTATTCGCCTGACCACCGGGATCGAATTTGCCGACAGCGATGACCCGATCAACGAAATCCAGTTGCGCCGCTGCGAGGAGCGCGCCCAACGCCTGTACCCGCTGGGTGAGCGTGTGGATGCCGAACCCTGGCTGGGCCGGCGCCCGTGCCTGCCGGACATGTGCCCGGTGATTGGCCCTGGCAGCCGCCACAAGGGCCTGTGGTTCAACTTTGGCCATGCCCACCACGGCCTGACCCTGGGCCCGGTCAGCGGGCGTCTGCTGGCCGAAATGATGACCGGGGAAAAACCTTTCACCGACCCTGCGCCCTACAGCGCCGAGCGTTTTCACTGATTACTGGAGACACACCATGCTTGCACAACCTGCTTACGTTCATCCTGTGTCGCCAGTCACTGACACCCGCAAGGTCGTCGTGGATATCGCCGGGCTGAACAAATATTACAGCGCTTTTCACGTGCTCAAGGGCATCGACCTGAAGGTGCGCGAAGGTGAACGCATTGTGCTGTGCGGCCCGTCCGGCTCTGGCAAGTCGACGCTGATCCGCTGCATCAACCGCCTGGAAATCGCCGAGCAGGGTCGCATCCTGATCAACGACACCGACCTGGCACTGCCAACCCGTGAAGCGGCAAAAGTGCGCAGTGAGATCGGTATGGTGTTCCAGCATTTCAACCTGTTCCCGCACATGAGCGTGCTGGACAACTGCATCCTGGCGCCGATGTCGGTTCGCGGCCTGTCGCGTAAAAAGGCCATTGAACTGGCCCAGCATTTTTTGACCAAGGTGGGCATTGCCAGCCAGGCTGAGAAATACCCGAGCCAGTTGTCCGGCGGCCAGCAGCAACGTGTGGCCATTGCCCGGGCGTTGTGCATGGAACCGAAAATCATGTTGTTCGATGAGCCGACTTCGGCGCTGGACCCGGAAATGGTCAGCGAAGTGCTGGATGTGATGGTCAACCTGGCGGGCAGTGGCATGACCATGTTGTGCGTGACCCATGAAATGGGTTTTGCCCGGCAGGTGGCGGAGCGGGTGTTGTTCCTGGATGGCGGCATGGTGATTGAAGACTCGCCGCCCGAGGAGTTTTTCAACGCCCCGAAAAGCCCGCGGGCCAAGGCGTTTTTAGCCCAGATCGTGCATTAAGAGCAAAGCCCCTCACCCCAACCCTCTCCCAAAGGGAGAGGGGGCTAAAGGCCAAAGCAGATTATCGCAACGCCACAAATCAGTCCCCTCTCCCTCCGGGAGAGGGTTAGGGTGAGGGCGCTTTACAGCTGCGCCGCCAATCTCGACCCCTGATCAATCGCACGCTTGGCATCCAGTTCCGCCGCCACATCGGCACCGCCGATCAAATGCACGCTCTGCCCCGCTGCAACCAGGCCATCCTGCAACTCACGCAACGGATCCTGCCCCGCGCAAATCACAATATTGTCTACAGGCAATACCTGCGGCTCGCCCTCGCCAATACGCACATGCAAACCGGCATCGTCGATGCTCAGGTATTCCACGCTGTTGAGCATCTGCACCTGCTTGTTTTTCAGCCCGGCGCGATGGATCCAGCCAGTGGTCTTGCCCAGCCCGTCACCCACCTTGCTCGCCTTGCGTTGCAGCAAGTACACCTGACGCGCCGGGGCATCCACCTGAGGCTTGATCCCGGCCACACCGCCGCGAGCCTCAAGCTCGGTGTCGATGCCCCACTCTTTCCAGAACGCTTCACGGTCCTGGCTGGTAGACACCCCCTGGTGCACCAGAAACTCCGACACGTCAAAACCAATCCCGCCCGCGCCAATCACTGCAACCTTACCGCCCACCGGCTTGCGCTCCAGGATCACGTCCAGATAGCTCAGAACCTTGGGGTGGTCGATACCCGGGATCGCCGGCGTGCGCGGTGCGATGCCGGTGGCCAGGATTATTTCGTCAAATTTGCCTTCGACCAGTTGCTGCACATCCACCCGGGTGTTCAGGCACACCTCGACACCGGTGGTTTGCAGTTTGCGCTTGAAGTAACGCAGGGTTTCAAAGAACTCTTCCTTGCCCGGTATGCGCTTGGCCACATTGAACTGCCCGCCAATCTCGCTGGCTGCGTCAAACAGCACCACTTCATGCCCGCGCTCAGCCGCCACGCTAGCCGCAGACAGACCGGCCGGGCCGGCACCGACCACGGCGATTTTTTTCACCGCAATGGTCGGCAAATAATTGAGTTCGGTTTCGTGGCAGGCTCGGGGATTGACCAGGCAACTGGTCAGCTTGCCGCCGAAGGTGTGGTCCAGGCAGGCCTGGTTGCAGCCGATGCAGGTGTTGATCTCATCACTGCGCCCGGCAGCCGCCTTGTTGACGAACTCCGGATCAGCCAGAAACGGCCGCGCCATCGACACCATATCGGCATCGCCTTCGGCCAGGATCTGCTCGGCGATTTCCGGAGTGTTGATGCGGTTGGTGGTGATCAGCGGCACACTCACCGAACCGCGCAGCTTGGCGGTGACTTTGCTGAACGCGGCACGGGGCACTTTGGTGGCGATGGTCGGGATGCGCGCTTCATGCCAGCCAATACCGGTGTTGATCAGGGTCGCACCGGCCGATTCGACCGCCTTGGCCAGTTGCACGATCTCTTCCCAGACGCTGCCGCCTGCCACCAGATCGAGCATCGACAGACGATAGATAATGATGAAATTCGGGCCAACGGCTTCGCGCACGCGACGCACGATTTCCACGGGCAGGCGCATGCGGTTTTCGTAGCAGCCACCCCAACGGTCAGTACGCTGGTTGGTGTGCGCCGCCAGGAACTGGTTAATCAGGTAACCCTCGGACCCCATGATTTCGACACCGTCATAGCCGGCACTCTGGGCCAGCCTGGCGCAGGTCACGAAGTCGCTGATCTGCTTTTCGATGCCCTCTTCATCCAGCTCCCTGGGTTTGAACGGGTTGATCGGCGCCTGGATCGCACTCGGCGCGACCTGGCGCGGGCTGTAGGCATAACGCCCGGCGTGGAGGATCTGCAGGCAGATCTTGCCGCCGGCATCGTGTACTGCGCGGGTCACAACCACATGCTTTTCGGCCTCTTCCACCGTACTCAGCTTGGCTGCACCGCTGTACACCCCACCCTCGTCGTTGGGCGCAATGCCGCCCGTGACGATCAGGCCCACGCCACCCCGGGCACGCTCGGCAAAGTAGGCGGCCATGCGTTCAAAGCCACCGGGCTTTTCTTCCAGGCCGGTGTGCATCGAGCCCATCAGGCTGCGGTTGCGCAAAGTGGTAAAACCCAGGTCCAGCGGGGCGAGCAAGTGCGGGTAGCGAGTGGCGGTCATCAGTAGGCTCCACAACGGGCGAAATCACGGAACGCGGGATGCTCTGCGGCTCCCGTCGTTGATCTGAGGCACAGTAAAGACTCAACCGACCCCACTCAATGACCCAAAGTTACAAATTATTAACCCAAATGCGCAGCACCCCTTGGCAAGCCAACAACCGCCGCCTACCCTGTAGATTGAATTCCGCTGAAAGCTGTCTGTTTTATTTATATGCGCAAAATAATTGGCTGCACCTTACTGATTGCCCTCTTCGCTGCTGCAGGCGGTTATGCCTGGTGGACCACGCAACGGGATGTTGGCCACTACCTTTCTGACTTGCGCATCGAGCTCGCGATTAACGAGGGTGTGAATAATGATCGCGGCAACCTGCTGGGCATCGAGCCCGACCTGTCACCCCGCGACTACCAAAGCCTGGCGCTGGTCCATCTGAAACTGGCGGCCTACTTGAACAGCGCCCGCGATGCCGGGCTGGTCAACGGCAAAACCGTAGTGGTACTGCCGGAACATATCGGTTCCTGGTTGATGTTTCGCGGTGAAAAAAGCCAGCTGTATCAAGCCGCCAACCTCAATCAAGCGATGCACTGGCTGGCCATCAGCAACCCGCTGGCCTTTGCCAATGCATGGTTGCGCGCTGACGGCGAAAGCCGGGTCAACGATGCTCATCTGCGCATGAAAGCCAACAGCATGGCCGACGATTACCAGACCCTGTTTGGCGGCCTGGCCAAAGAGTTCGGGGTAACCCTGGTGGCCGGCAGTATCGCCTTGCCCGACCCGCGCATTGAACACGGCAAACTGCTGGTCGGCACCGGCGCGTTGTACAACAGCAGCGTGGTGTTTGACCGCGAGGGTGCCGCCATCGGCACTCCGCAGCGCCAATTGCTGCCCACCTATGAAGAACAGAGCTATATCCAGCCCAGCCCCGATCATGAGCTGAATGTGGTCGACACCCCGGCCGGGCGCCTGGGCATCCTGATCGGCAGCGACAGCTGGTACCCCGAGAACTACCGCACGCTGAACGAAAAAGGCGCGCAACTGATCGCAGTGCCCGCGTTTATCGTCGGTAAAACCACTTGGGACAAGCCCTGGGGCGGTTACAAAAGCGTGTCGACGCCCAGTGAAATCAGCCTCAAGCCCGGCGAAGTCACTGAGGGCGATGCCTGGCATCGCCTGACCTTCACCAGCAGCCTGCCCATCAGCACCGCCAACGCTGGCGTCACCGTGTTCTTGCGCGGCAAGTTCTGGGACAAGCACAGCACCGGCCAGGGCTTTATCAGCCGCAACGGCCAGACCAGCCCGGACCAGCCTGGCAGCGGTGCACGACTGCTGAACCTCTGGTTATAGAATGATGAAACCGCTGCCGATGCGCCTGGGCGATCTATCGGTCGGGTTCGTTCAGTCCCTGGCCGACGCCGTGCGCAGTTGCGGCCACGACCCGGCCCCCCTGCTCGACCAGTTCGGCCTTGACCCGGCCCGTCTGGCCCAGCCTCTGGCACGCCTGTCGATCCCGCGCTATATGCGCCTGGGCCACGCCGCAATTATGCTGACCGGCGAGCCGGCACTGGGCCTGCGTATGGGCCAACTCAGCCGTCTGGGCCAGGTGGGCCTGGCCGGCGTCACCGCAGCCCAGGCACCCACAGTGCGCGAAGCGGCCCGCACCCTGATACGTTTCGAACCCTTGTACGGCTCCAACTACCGCGGGCAGTCAAGCCTGCACGAAGACGCCCAGGGTGCCTGGCTGCGGTTTTACTCCATCAGCCCGTACAACGCCTATAACCGCTTTGTGGTGGACTCGATCATTGCCGGCTGGTTGCAGCACCTGTCCGCGGTTGCAGCCCGGCCCTTGAGCTGCGAGCAGATCGATATCGAATTCAGCGAACCGGATTACGCCCAATGCTACAACGGGCTGGGCAGCTCGACCCTGCAGTTTCGTGCAGAAACCAACCAGCTGCGCCTCAATCACGCCACCCTCGACCTGCGCAACCCGCAGCACTGCCCCAGCACCTGGGCCTACCTGCTGCAACTGTGTGAGCGCGAACTGGAGCAAATGACCCGCACCCGCAGCCTGCGCGAGCGCATTACGCAACTGCTGGGGCCTTTGCTCAATGGCGGTCGCGAACCCGACCTGGAGGAAGTGGCGGCACGCCTCAAGCTGCCGACCTGGACCTTGCGCCGCAAGCTGGCCGAAGAAGGCACGCAATTTCGCGCCATTCTCAACGACACACGCCGCGACCTCGCCATGACCTATATCCGTGATACGGAGCTGGCCTTCGGCGAAATCGCTTATTTGTTGGGGTTTGCCTCAGCCGAGGCGTTTCAGCGGGCCTTCAAGCGCTGGAATGCGCAGACGCCGGGAGAATACCGACGGCGTCAGCGCCAGACTGCCTGATGCTGCACCGGGCTCAAAGCTCGGTCGCATCGTCGGCAGGTTCCAGCGGGTCCAGTTCAAAAGCCTGGTATTCAAGCAGCTCTTCCTGATAGTCGTCCATACAGCATCCCTTTTCAGTCTGTTTGTTTAAGTCATGCCTGAGCATAAAGTGCCCGCATGAAGGAAAAATGACACCTTCGCGGGCACTGTCAATACTCATCGTTAAACGTAGCAGAGCTTTTGAGATTTACTGCACAGTTATTGAACGGGGGAAGGCTCTACGGCGGCAGGTAGGGGGGTGATGGCAGGCTCGGTCACAGGCTCGACCACAGGCGTGACTGGCGCCACCACTGCAGGTACCGTTACCGGGGCCTCCAGCACAGGTAGAACAGGTTCGGCTGCGGCCGGGGGCAGCAGCACAGGCTCGCTGGCAGGCGCCACAACTGGATCGGGCACAATAACCGGCTGGGGTGCAGGCACAATCACTTCAGTCGGCACTGGCGCAGGCTCTGGCACGCCCAGATCAGGCTTGGCTTTTTGCGGCGCCTTTACCGCTTTCACGACTTCCTTGGGCTTGGGCAGGAAGACTTCGACCAGGCCAAAAAAACGGTCATAGAACTGCGCCGAAGACACCGTCTCGCTGGCGACTTTGACCATCGAATCATCGGTTGAACCAATCGGCATCGACACCGAACCCAGCACACCGACACCCAGACTGGCAGAGTTGTTGACTTTCTTCAGGGCGTAACGGTCCTGCAGCGCATTGGCAAACATGGTGGCGTGATGCTCAGAACCGCCATCGTCGGCACACACAATGTTGAAGCTGATCTCCAGATGGCTTTCGCCGGTTTGCTGGAAGCTCTTGTGGCCGCTGATCATTTTCGGGTCATTGCTGGTGATGATATAGCCCTGGCTGAGCAAGGCGCGCCGCGCTGATTCGCAGGCTGTCTTGTCGGTCACCGGGTAATTGCGCGAGAACGTACCGGAGTCATCGAAGTTTTCATGTTCATAGATGGCAGTTTTCTTCGACGAGCAACCTGCCAGGCCAGTCAGCACGAGAGCGACTACCACGGCACGCACGGGGAATGACATAAGCATTGAAAATCCTGAAGAGAACGGTACGGGGCGTATTGTGCATCAAGTGGTGATAATCGCGGGCAGTTTGTCGCGTCTGATCGTGGATCGCGGCCTGAAACCGCATTCGACCCCACTGTGGGAGCGAGCCTGCTCGCGAAGGCGCCAAGAGCTTCGCGGTTATCCGGCAAGTCCGGCATCTTCGCGAGCAGGCTCGCTCCCACAATGGCTGGGTCCGTACAAAATCCCGGGCACAAAAAAAGCGACCCTGGGGTCGCTTTTTTTGTAGCTTCAGGGAGTTCAAGGGCCCTGAAGCAAATATGGCGCAGCGGACGGGACTCGAACCCGCGACCCCCGGCGTGACAGGCCGGTATTCTAACCGACTGAACTACCGCTGCGTATCGCTCGGACTTGCGTCCGTTTGAAACTTTTAAAACCTGTGACTGAAGAGCTTCGGTGCTTTTCAATCGCAAACCAGGCGAACCTGATTTGTACAAATATGGCGCAGCGGACGGGACTCGAACCCGCGACCCCCGGCGTGACAGGCCGGTATTCTAACCGACTGAACTACCGCTGCGCGTCGGTGGCAGCTCCTTTCGGAACGACCTTTCTCTTGCGAGAATCTCAAGAAGTGGTGGGTGATGACGGGATCGAACCGCCGACCCTCTGCTTGTAAGGCAGATGCTCTCCCAGCTGAGCTAATCACCCTTTGCTTCGTTGAGGCCGCGAAATTTACGCACCTATCGAAGCTAAGTCAAGGACAAGATTGGTTTTTTTCAAAACAAGCAAAAATAGTGGCCTGGCCTTAATCGCCATAGATCATCTTCTTGCTCATGCCGCCATCCACCACAAACTCCTGACCCGTGACAAAACCGGAGTTGCGCGACAACAACCAGGCAACCATCGCGGCAACATCCTCCACAACCCCTGCCCTGCCAGCAGGGTGCTGAGCGTGATCGGCGTCCGTCAACGGTGCTGCACGCCTTACAGATGGATCACGGGCGTCGATCCAGCCCGGGCTTACAGCATTGACCCTGATTTGCGGGCCAAGGCTGATGGCCAGCGCATGGGTCAATGCCAGCAACCCGCCCTTGCTTGCCACGTAAGCCTCGGTATCTGGCTCCGACTGGCGGGCACGGGTGGAAGCCAGGTTGACGATCGCCCCGCAATGGGCACGCAGATACGGCGCACAATGCTTGGCCAGCAACATCGGCCCGGTGAGATTGACCGCCAGCACGCGGTTCCAGTGCTCCAGGTCGAGGTTTTCCAGGGGCGTGTTGTGCGGGTCCGCAATCGCGGCATTGCACACCAGCCCGTCCAGCCGTCCGAACTGCCCCAGCACTTGCGCGACACACTGGATGACATCGTCTTCAACCGACACATCCATGCGCACAAACCAGGCACTGTCGCCCAGCGCCTTGGCCACTTTTGTGCCCCGGGCGCGGTCAATGTCGCTGAGCACCACTTGCCAGCCTTCACTGACCAGCCAGGCTGCAATGCCCAGGCCAATGCCCCGCGCAGCACCGGTGACCAGTGCTACACGGCCATTGCCGCTTACCGGCGCCTCGAGCATCCAGTCGGTCACAGCGCGGCCAGGCCTCGTGCGAGGTCGGCTTGCAGGTCACTGACATCTTCCAGGCCTACGGCGATGCGGATCAGGCTGTCACGAATACCGGCCGCTTCACGCTCTTGCGGTGCCAGGCGACCATGGGAAGTGGTCGCCGGATGAGTAATCGTGGTTTTGCTGTCACCCAGGTTGGCAGTGATCGAGATCAGACGTGTCGCGTCGATAAAGCGCCACGCGCCTTCTTTGCCGCCCTTGACCTCAAAACTGACCACGGCACCAAAGCCGCGCTGCTGGCGCTGGGCCAATTCGTACTGTGGATGGCTCTTGAGACCGGCGTAGTGAACCTTCTCTACGCCATCCTGCTGCTCCAGCCACTCGGCCAGGGCCTGGGCACTGGCGCAGTGAGCGCGCATGCGCAGGTTGAGGGTCTCCAGACCCTTGAGGAAGATCCACGCGTTGAACGGGCTCAGAGTCGGCCCGGCGGTACGCAGGAAACCGACGATTTCTTTCATCAGCTCGCCACGACCGGCAACCACGCCGCCCATGCAACGGCCCTGACCATCGATAAACTTGGTTGCCGAATGCACCACGATGTCTGCGCCCAGCTTCAGCGGCTGCTGCAGGGCGGGCGTGCAGAAACAGTTGTCGACTACCAGCAAGGCACCCTTGGCATGGGCGACTTCAGCCAGCGCGGCAATATCGACCAGCTCGGCCAGCGGGTTGGACGGCGACTCGACAAACAGCAGTTTGGTGTTGGGCTTGATCGCCGCGTCCCAACCAGCCAGTTCGGCCAACGGTACGTAATCGACCTGCACGCCAAAGCGCTTGAAGTACTTCTCAAACAGGCTGATGGTCGAACCGAACACACTGCGCGAGACCAGGATATGGTCGCCGGCGCTGCACAGGCTCATCACCACCGACAGAATGGCTGCCATGCCCGTCGCCGTGGCTACAGCCTGCTCGGCACCTTCAAGGGCGGCGATGCGCTCTTCGAAAGCACGAACGGTGGGGTTGGTGTAACGCGAATAAACATTGCCTGCCACCTCGCCCGAGAACCGCGCTGCCGCGTCTGCCGCCGTGCGGAACACATAGCTGGAGGTCAGGAACATTGCATCACCGTGCTCACCTTCCGGCGTACGGTGCTGGCCAGCACGCACCGCCAGGGTGTCGAACGCTACGCCCTCAAGGTCGCTGTCCAGCCGACCCGCATCCCAATCCTGACTCATGCTGCCCACTCCTTGCTCTACTTTGTATTGGATAAACGCAAACCGGCCCATCAGGGCCGGTTTGGTGAACACTTAGTTGTTGTACAAGCCTATCGTCGCACCGACGCCCTGGGCAATCACCTTGGAAGCATCGTTGCGCGCACGCTCGATACGTTCCAGGTAGTTGTCGTCAATATCGCCGGTGACGTACTTGCCGTCAAACACTGCACAGTCGAACGCATCGATCTTGATCTTGCCGCCACCGACCGCTTCGATCAGATCAGGCAGATCCTGATAGATCAACCAGTCAGCGCCGATCAGCTCAGCCACTTCCTGAGTGCTGCGGTTGTGGGCGATCAGTTCGTGAGCGCTTGGCATGTCGATGCCATACACGTTCGGGTAACGAACCGCCGGGGCCGCCGAGCAGAAGTAAACGTTCTTGGCGCCGGCTTCGCGGGCCATCTGAATGATCTGCTTGCAGGTGGTACCGCGCACGATCGAGTCATCCACCAGCATCACGTTCTTGCCGCGGAACTCGAGTTCGATGGCGTTGAGCTTCTGGCGCACGGATTTTTTACGTGCAGCCTGGCCCGGCATGATGAAGGTACGACCGATGTAACGGTTTTTCACGAAGCCTTCGCGGAACTTGACGCCCAGATGGTTGGCCAGTTCCAGTGCAGCGCAGCGGCTGGTGTCCGGAATCGGGATCACCACGTCGATATCGTGCTCAGGACGCTCACGCAGGATCTTCTCGGCGAGTTTCTCGCCCATGCGCAGACGGGCCTTGTACACCGACACGCCGTCGATGATCGAGTCCGGGCGCGCCAGATACACGTGTTCGAAGATGCACGGGGTCAGTTTCGGGTTTACCGCGCACTGACGGGTGTGCAGCTTGCCGTCTTCAGTGATGTAAACCGCTTCACCCGGCGCCAGATCGCGGATCAGGGTAAAGCCCAGTACATCCAGGGAAACGCTCTCGGAGGCGATCATGTACTCGACGCCTTCGTCGGTATGACGCTGACCGAAGACAATCGGACGAATGCCGTTCGGGTCGCGGAAACCGACGATGCCATAACCGGTGATCATCGCAACCACGGCGTAACCGCCACGGCAACGGTTGTGCACGTCAGTCACGGCAGCAAACACGTCTTCTTCAGTCGGCTGTAATTTGCCGCGCTGCGCCAGTTCGTGAGCGAAAACGTTAAGCAACACTTCCGAATCGGAGTTGGTGTTGACGTGACGCAAATCAGATTCGTAAATCTCCTTGGCCAGCTGTTCAACGTTGGTCAGGTTGCCGTTATGCGCCAGGGTGATGCCATACGGCGAGTTGACATAAAACGGCTGAGCTTCAGCTGAAGTCGAGCTGCCCGCGGTTGGGTAGCGCACGTGACCAATGCCCACGTTGCCGACCAGGCGCTGCATATGACGCTGATGAAAGACGTCACGAACCAGCCCGTTGTCCTTGCGCAGAAATAACCGGCCATTATGGCTGGTCACAATACCGGCAGCATCCTGGCCGCGGTGCTGGAGGACGGTTAGCGCGTCATACAGCGCCTGATTGACGTTCGACTTACCGACGATACCGACGATGCCACACATGCGACGCAACCCCTACTTAATGGATCTGAACTGAACACCACTCACTTGGGCTGGGTAGCCGGCAAGAGATGCTCCTTGAACGGAATGTCAGCGGGTACGCTGATTCCGCTGGCCAGCCACTGACTGCTCCACCCCAGAATGAGGTTTTTGGACCAGTCGGCAACCAATAGAAATTGTGGCACGAGCCGTGACTCCTGCCACCATGAGTCCTGCTGTACCGGCCCCAGGCTCAACAGCCCGACCGCAGTGACCACCAGCAATGCGCCACGCGCAGCGCCGAAAGCCATGCCGAGAAAACGATCGGTCCCGGACAGGCCGGTGACGCGAATCAGTTCGCCGATAAGAAAATTGATCATTGCGCCTACCAGCAAGGTGGCCACAAACATGATGGTGCACCCTGCGATAACGCGGGCGGAAGGTGTTTCGATGTATCCGGAGAGGTATTGCGACAACGAACCGCCGAACATCCAGGCAACGACCCCGGCAATGATCCAGGTGCACAGCGACAATGCTTCTTTTACGAAGCCGCGCTTCAAGCTGATCAAAGCGGAGATGGCGATGATTGCAACGATCGCCCAGTCAACCCAGGTAAATGGCACAGTTCAGCCTACGGATAGAAGAGGCGGCGCATTTTAGCAGAGCGCCGCCGCTCAGGTAAGGCGATTTATCCGTGCTTGTGCAATCAGATTGAACCTTTTTACGCTGTCAGCCACGTTCAGGCTGGAAGCGCACCACAAAACCCTTGAGGTTTTGCTGCTTGCCAAGCAAATCGCGCAGGCGATCGGCCTCTGCACGCTCCAGCAATGGGCCGACAAAAACCCGGTTCATCCCGCCGGAAGATCGCACATAAGCGTTATAGCCTTGATTGCGAAGGGTTTTTTGCAGGTTATCAGCACTGGCCCGATTGGACAGGCTCACCAGTTGCACCGACCAGCTGATTGGCAAGCCATTGGGGTCGACACGCTTTTGCGTGGTGTCCAGCTTGGCCGGTGCCTGGGCAACGGTTTGCGCCGGCGTGACAGCCGGAGGCTTGGGCGCAGCCACTGCAGGCTTTGCCACGACCGGTGCGACCGGGGCTGGTGCCTGCTGCTCGACAACCGGCTGCTCAACCGGAGCCGGTTCCTCAGGGATCACCTGAGGCTCAGGCACGGCAACCGGCTCGACCTTGACCTGCGGCATTACCGGCATCTCAGGGGCGCTCGGTGCATCCACCTCAATCTGACGCAGTTCGTCCTGTCGGGAGAACAGCATCGGCAGAAAAATAACCGCCAGCGCCACCAGCACCAGGGCACCCACCATCCTTTGTTTGTACGCCTTATCCAGCAAAGCCATTTGCAGCCTCCTGCGTGGCACGCCGCTCCAACCACTCGAGCGCTTCGGCAACACAATAAAATGATCCGAACAACAGGATTTCGTCGTCAGTCGTGGCCCGTTCGCACTGCGCCTCAAGCGCTTGCTCCACGCTGGCATAAGCCGAAACAGCCGCCCCAAAACCCTGCAGCGCGGCCTCGACTTCAGCGCCCGGGCGCGTGCGCGGGGTATCCAGCGGCGCAACAGCCCAATGCGCGACCGAACCCGTCAGTTGTGACACTACGCCATCCAGGTCCTTGTCGGCCAGCAAACCGAACACCGCCAGGCGCTTGCCTGCCACCGGCCGCTGCGCCAGACGCCGCGCCAGATACTCGGCGGCATGGGGGTTGTGCCCTACATCCAGCAGTATATGCAAGGGCTTGCCCTTCCAGCTGAACTGGCGACGATCCAGGCGCCCCGTGATGCGAGTACCTGCCAGCGCCGCGACAATGCGCTCCGGCTGCCAGGGCAGACCGGTCAACCCGTAGGCCTGCACGGCCAGCGCCGCGTTTTCCATCGGCAGATCCAGCAGCGGAATATCGCGCAGCTCGATCAATTGCCCCTGGGCATCCTGACCACGCCAATGCCAGACCTGGTCAGCACTGGCCAGATCAAAGTCACGACCACGCAGAAACAGCGGGCAACCCAGCTCCTCGGCCTTGTCGAGCAATGTATGCGGCGGGTTCAGGTCGCCACACAGGGCCGGCTTGCCGGCACGGAAAATCCCGGCCTTTTCAAAGCCCACGGATTCGCGGGTGTTGCCCAGATACTCAATATGATCGACACCGATACTGGTCACCAGCGCCAGGTCGGCATCCACCAGATTGACCGCATCCAGGCGCCCGCCCAGGCCGACTTCCAGCACCACGGCATCCAGCTGGGCACGCTCGAACAACCAGAAGGCTGCCAGCGTACCCATTTCAAAATATGTAAGGGATGTCTCGCCGCGCCCTGCATCCAGGGCCGCAAAGGCCTCGCAAAGCAGCTCGTCCGAAACTTCAACACCCTCAATTTGTACGCGCTCGTTATAGCGCAGCAGGTGGGGCGAACTGTAAACCCCCACCTTGAACCCTTGCGCCTGCAGCAACGAAGCCACAAACGCACAGGTCGAGCCCTTGCCATTGGTACCCGTCACCGTCACCACCCGAGGCGCAGGCTTTTGCAGCCCCAAGCGGTTCGTTACCTCGCGTGCGCGATCCAGCCCCATATCGATGGCCGATGGATGCAACTGCTCAAGATAGGCGAGCCACTCGCCAAGGGTGCGCTGGGTCATAGGTTCGCAGGTGCCGGCGGAACAACGATGGTTTCAACAGGCGCGGCCACGAACACCGGAGTCGGCAAGCCCATCATTTGCGCCAGCAGGTTGCCCAGGCGCGGACGCAGCTCCTGACGTGCAACGATCAGGTCGATGGCGCCGTGCTCCAGCAGGAACTCGCTGCGCTGGAAACCTTCCGGCAGTTTTTCGCGAACGGTCTGCTCGATAACACGCGGACCGGCAAAACCGATCAGCGCCTTAGGCTCAGCCACGATCACGTCACCCAGCATCGCCAGGCTGGCCGAAACACCGCCGTATACCGGGTCGGTCAGTACCGAGATGAAAGGGATGCCTTCTTCACGCAGACGCGCCAGTACCGCCGAGGTCTTGGCCATTTGCATCAGGGAGATCAGGGCTTCCTGCATCCGCGCACCGCCCGAGGCTGCGAAGCAGATCATCGGGCAGCGGTATTCAAGGGCGTAATTGGCCGCACGCACGAAGCGCTCGCCAACAATGGCACCCATAGAGCCACCCATGAAGGAGAACTCGAAGGCCGATACCACCACCGGCATGCCCAGCAAGGTACCGCTCATGGAGATCAGGGCGTCTTTTTCGCCGGTCTGCTTTTGCGCGCCGACCAGACGGTCCTTGTACTTCTTGCTGTCACGGAACTTGAGACGGTCAACCGGCTCCAGGTCTGCACCCAGTTCGGCACGGCCGTCGGCGTCCAGGAAGATATCAATGCGGGCGCGGGCGCCGATACGCATGTGGTGATTGCATTTCGGGCAAACGTCCAGGGTCTTTTCCAGCTCCGGACGATAAAGCACAGCGTCGCAGGACGGGCATTTGTGCCACAGGCCTTCAGGTACCGAGCTCTTTTTGACCTCGGAACGCATGATCGAAGGAATCAGCTTGTCTACCAACCAGTTGCTCATGCTTTCTTTCTCCAGTACCGGTGGCCAGAACAGTTCAGTTCAGGCCCCGTGTATGCCCTTGAGCTAAATTAATCAGGTGTGTGGCGATAATTGCCGGAACCGCGGTCCGCACTCGGCAAACCAGCAAAACCCTGCAACCCTCAGCCTTACCGACAGCACGCACCAGAGCGGCCGCCACTTAAATTTCTGCCCGTCTTCTCACCGGGCCCGCCTGCTTCGCAGAGCGGTATTGATGGACGGCGGCAGAGTGCCAGCCGTCACATCCGCTTCAGTTTGCCGTGCGCACTGCCCGCATAAAGGCACGAATCCTGTCGTGATCCTTGATGCCCTTGCTCTTTTCAACGCCGCCACTGACATCCACGGCGTAGGGCTGCACCCGGGCGATGGCGTCTGCAACGTTGTCGGGCGTCAGGCCGCCGGCCAGGATAATCGGCTTGTGCAAACCCTGAGGTATCAGAGACCAGTCAAATGCCTGACCAGTTCCACCCGGTACACCTTCAACATAGGCATCGAGCAAAATACCGCTGGCCCCTGCATAGGCCTTGCAGGCACCGGCGATGTCATCACCGGCCTTGACCCGCAACGCCTTGATATAAGGACGGTGATAGCCTTCGCACTGCTCCGGGGTTTCATCGCCATGAAACTGCAGCAGATCCAGCGGCACGGCATCCAGGGTTTCGTTCAGCTCACAGGCGCTGGCATTGACGAACAACCCCACCGAAGTCACGAAAGGCGGCAAGGCGGCAATAATGGCCCGCGCCTGCGCGGCCGTGACTGACCGCGGGCTCTTGGCGTAGAACACGAAGCCTATGGCGTCAGCCCCGGCCTCGACCGCAGCCAGTGCATCTTCTATGCGGGTAATACCGCAGATCTTGCTGCGAACAACGGACATCTCGATAACACCCCGAACGCGAAAGCCCCGGATGGTAACAAATGCTTATCCGGGCGTCAGCCGTCCAGGCCGCTAAAACCGGTCAAGAAATGTGGACCAATGTAACGTTCCGGCAACTGGAACTCGTCGCGGTATTCAACTTGCACCAGATACAGGCCGTAGGGATGGGCCGTCACACCGCCCGAGCGCCGCTCGCGGCTCTCCAGCACTTCCTTGATCCACTCCACCGGCCGCTCGCCCGTACCGATAGTCATCAGCACCCCGGCGATATTGCGCACCATATGGTGCAGAAAGGCACTGGCACGAATATCCAGCACAATCATGTTGCCGTGACGGCTCACGCGCAGATGGTGCATTTCCTTGATCGGGGATTTGGCCTGGCACTGTCCGGCGCGAAAGGCACTGAAATCATGCACGCCCAACAGGTGTCGAGCTGCCTCGGCCATACGCTCGACATCCAGCGGGCGGTGGTTCCAGGTGATTTCCTGATTCAGATGGGCCGGCCGGATCTGATCGTTGTAGATCACATAGCGGTAGCGCCGGGCGATGGCCTTGAAGCGGGCATGGAAGTGCGCGGGCATGACCTGGGCCCAGGTGACGCTGATGTCATGGGGCAAATTGATATTGGCGCCCATGACCCAGGCTTTCAGGGAGCGCTCGGCCCGGGTGTCAAAATGCACCACCTGCCCGCAGGCATGCACACCGGCATCCGTACGCCCGGCGCACATCAGGGAGACCGGTGAGGCGGCCACTTTGGACAGGGCGTTTTCCAGGGTTTCCTGAACGGTCAGCACACCATTGGCCTGGCGCTGCCAGCCGCTGTAGCGCGAACCTTTGTATTCCACCCCAAGGGCGATTCGGTAAAAACCTTCCGCGGCCATTTCAGCGGCCGGGTTATCTATATTTGCCAAGGACTTGCAGCCTGCTCATAAACGCAAAGGCGGCCATTATAGGGCGCACCCGGCAAGACGCCATGAAACATTTCACCGGAACGTCAGACAAACCAGGCTTCGTAGCAGCTGCCGAAGGACATTTCAACTGTGGGAGCGAGCCTGCTCGCGAAGGTCGTTCGCGAGCAGGCTCGCTCCCACAGGGAGGGTTGACCGGCAACAGAGTATCTAAAGGAGTTTCACTCAGGTCAGGCGTGCCATCATTTCCAGGGCTTCGGCCTGCTGCTGTGGATTACCCTCCTCCATGACCTCGGTCAGAATATCCCGCGCACCTTCGTCGTCACCCATATCGATATAGGCCTGGGCCAGATCGAGTTTGGTGGCCGTTTCATCGGCGCCAGAGAGGAAGTCGAATTCCGGCTCATCATCGGCAAAGGGCTGTTCCAGCGATGATTGCTCAAGGCTTTGCGACAGGCGATGCAACTCGGCATTGACCTTGTCGAGCTCAAGGGCAAAGCTGTCCGCCGCCACAGCGGGTGGAGCGCTTTCTTCAGCCAGGGACAGGTCAAAGTCCGCCGGCAGGTCCAGATCAAAGTCCGACGCCTCTTCGTGAGCTGCCTGAACCTGAGCCTGCTGTTCAAGCACCGCTTCGAAACTGTCTGCCGCCGGCTTGTCGAGCCCTGCAGGTTCTGGCGTCACCACCGCAGGGGAAGCCGCTTCCAGTTCATCAAGGCTCAGATCAAAATCGTGATCGAACGCTGCAGGTGCAGGTGCAGCAGGCTCCGGCTGCGGTTCGACCTCGCGATCGTCGCGCATCATGTCCTGGACAAATTGCGCTTGCAGCTGGGTGGCCACCGCTGCGGTAGCAATGCCGGCCGCTGCCGCCACCGCCATGCCAGGATAACGATTTTTGAGCTGCTCGACCTGAGCGTGATTCTTGCCATTGGCTACCAGTTGGCGCTCTTGAGCGATAAAAGCGTCACGATCACCCAGTTCGGCGTAAACCCGCATCAACTCAAGACGCAAATCACTGCGCTGGGGCTCCCGATCGATCGCAGCCTTGAGCAATACAACGGCCTCGCTCAACTGACGCTGCTCAATCAACCGCTCGGCCTGATCCAGCACATCAGCCGCAGGCTTGGCCAGGGTAACCGGCGCGACCACCGGAGCTACTGCCTCCACGACCGGTGCAGGTGCAGGTGCAGGTGCAGGTGCAGGTGCAGGTGCAGGTGCAGGTGCAGGATCGATACTGCGCGACGGCGTTTCAAGCCCCTCAAAACTGCTTTGCGGCAGATCCAGATCGGCTGCAAACCCGGACTCATTTTCAAGATCCCGAGCCATTCGCGCATGTTTTTGCGCTTCTTGCAGCGCCTTGCGCCGACGCACGAGCAACAACAGCAAGAGCAGCAACAAGACCGCCCCGCCGCCGACAAGCCCCAGTAATAGCGGGCTGTTCAGCAGGTCCTGAATGTTTCGCTCATGGCCTTGCGTCGCCCCGGTGTCTTCAGGACTTGGTGCCACTGCAGTGGCCGGCGCACCTTCGATTGCCGGCGCAATATCGGCTTCAGGCGCATCCGCGGCCTGCACGCCGGCCAACGCAACTGCCGGGTCGACAGGCGCACCTTTGCCGGCCTCCAGCCTGGCCAGTTGATCGTTCTTCAATTCAATCAAACGCTGCAGCTTGTCCAACTGGCTTTGCAGGTCTTTCATCCGGTCTTGCAGCTCGGCATTTTCACGACGGCTGCTGTCCAGACCTTCCTGAGTCATCGCCAGCTGGTCAGCCAGTTTTTTCGCATCCCCGGCAGCACCCTTGCCTGCCTGAGCGGAAACCAGACTCAAGGCATCCTGATGCACAGCCTTGGCGGCAGGCGCCGGCACAGGCTTGCGACCGGTTGCATCGAGTTGCTGGGCCAAGGGTACGGTGCGACGGCCACTGCGCCAGTCGGCATTTTGCGACGCCACTTCGTTGATGGCCCTGGCCTGGGGCAATTGCACACTTTGCGAGGCATCTGGCAGGCGCAGTACCTGGCCGGTTTTAAGCCGGTTGATATTGCCGTTGATAAACGCATCAGGGTTCAGGGCCTGAATTGCCAGCATGGTCTGCTGCACCGAGCCGCCGTTGCGCGCCTTGGCGGCGATCTCCCACAGTGTGTCACGGGACGTGGTGGTGTACTGCACGGGCGCGGCAGGCGCAGACGTTGATGCCGCCGACGCGGCCTGCGGCGAGAACCGGGCGGGATCGAGCAACACGCTGTAGTCGCGCATCAAGCGGCCGTTGGGCCACATCACCTGCACCAGGAAGTTCACAAAAGGTTCGGACAGCGGCTGGCTGGAGGTGACGCGCAATACGCTCTTGCCATCGGCGTTGATGATCGGGGTAAAGCGCAAATCATCCAGAAACGCCGGGCGCGGAACTCCTGCCTTGCTGAACTCCTGTTCGGGGGCAAGGCTTGGCACCACTTGCGCAGCAGTCAGGTCCTTGACATCGAGCAGCTCGATTTCTGCCAGCAGCGGCTGGTTCTGCGCCGACTTGAGCGTCAGCTCCCCAAGCTCAAGCGCCTGCGCCATACCGGATGACAGCGCCGAAGCGGCAGCGATTGCCAACACCAATTTGCGAACCTGAACCATAGCCTCTTCCTTATTGGTACAGGCCTCGTCCCACGAGACCTGTATAGCAGCCAAGTATCTTTTACAGTTGGTCTTTTATCAACAACTCAGCCAACTGCACGGCGTTCAATGCGCCACCCTTGCGTACGTTATCTGACGTCAGCCACAGATTAAGTTCAGATGTGTCGTCCACACCGTGACGCACTCGACCGACATACACCACATCCTGACCTACGGCATCGCCAACAGCAGTCGGGTAGTCACCGGCTTCCACCAGCTCGATACCCTCACCTGCCTCGAGGGCGGCATTGACTTCAACCAGATCCACCGGCCCGGCCAGTTGCAGGGACACGCTGAAGCTGTCGCCAAAAAATACCGGCACTTGCACACTGCTGGCCGATACCTTCAGCGTAGGCATAGCCAGAACTTCGCGCAGCTCATTGACCAAACGTTTTTCCAGCGGCACATGGCCCTGTGCGTCCGGCGTGCCGACCTGGGCCAGGACGTTGAAGGCCATCTGACGATCAAAGAAGCTGGTTTCCAGCGGATGCAGGTTCAGCAGCGCGGTGGTTTGGCGTGCCAGCTCCGAGACCGCTTCACGGCCTTGAGCGGAAACTGCCATGCAGGCCGTCACATTGACCCGCTGAATTTCCAGCACTCTTAGCAAAGGCGCCAGCACCACGGCCAGTGCGGTGGCCGAAGGACTCGGGCTGCTGACTTGCAGTGGTTTTTTCAAGGTTGCCAGCACCTGCGCGTTGGCTTCAGGTACCACCTGCGGCGCCTGTGCAGAAGGCAGCGCGCCGGACAGGTCGACCACCATGCTGCCGGCTGCACTGGCCTTGGCAGCAAAACTCAAGGTCACGGCAGGGCCTGCGGCAAAGAATGCCAGCTGTACGCTGCTGAAATCGAACGTGTCGACATCGCGCACCCTGACGTTTTTACCGCGAAAAGGCACCGAATGCCCGTCAGATTCACTGCTGGCCAGCAAGTGCAACTTGCCAACCGGAAAATCACGCTCTTCGAGCATTTGTACGATGGTTTCGCCGACAGTGCCGGTGGCGCCAACGACGGCGATATCAAAGGACTGGTTCATGTATCTACCTCAGGCGAAACGTGGGGAGCGGCACTGTACCGGGCACAACCCCGACAGGCAACGCGCCCGGCCTATTTGATGGATGATGACAATTCGTAGCAGCTGATCATCCAATAAAAAGCCCGCGCCTCTTGCGAGACGCGGGCTTGAACCTGCCGGTGGCGAATTAACGCTCCAGCAAAATCCGCAGCATGCGGCGCAGCGGTTCTGCCGCGCCCCACAGCAACTGGTCGCCCACGGTAAAGGCACCGAGGAACTGCGAACCCATGTTCAGCTTGCGCAGACGGCCCACCGGTACATTCAGGGTGCCGGTAACCTTGGTCGGGCTCAGTTCCTGGATGCTGGCTTCACGCTGGTTTGGCACCAGCTTGACCCAGGGGTTGTGCTGGCTGATCAAACCTTCGATATCGGCGATAGGCACATCTTTGTTCAGCTTGATGGTCAAGGCCTGGCTGTGGCAACGCATCGCACCGATACGTACGCAGATACCGTCCACCGGAACCGGGTTCTTGAAGCGACCCAGGATCTTGTTGGTTTCTGCCTGCGCTTTCCACTCTTCACGGCTTTGACCGTTCGGCAGCTCTTTGTCGATCCACGGGATCAGGCTGCCGGCCAATGGCACACCGAAGTTTTCGGTCGGGTAGGCATCGCTGCGCATGGCCTCGGCCACACGACGGTCGATATCCAGAATCGCGCTGGCCGGGTCGGCCAGTTGATCGGCGACCGCCGCATGAGTGGTGCCCATCTGCTTGATCAGCTCGCGCATGTTCTGCGCACCGGCGCCCGAGGCCGCCTGGTAGGTCATGGCGCTCATCCACTCTACCAGACCGGCTTCGAACAGACCGCCCAGACCCATCAGCATCAGGCTGACAGTGCAGTTGCCGCCGATATAGTTTTTGGTGCCGGCATCCAGCTGCTGGTCGATGACCTTGCGGTTGACCGGGTCCAGAATAATGACCGCATCATCCTGCATGCGCAGGGTCGACGCTGCATCGATCCAGTAACCTTGCCAGCCCGCCTCACGCAGCTTGGGGAACACCTCGCTGGTGTAGTCGCCGCCCTGGCAGGTCAGGATTACATCGAGGGTTTTCAGCTCTTCAATGTTGTAAGCATCCTTGAGCGGGGCAATATCCTTGCCCACGGACGGACCTTGTCCACCGACATTGGAAGTGGTGAAAAACACCGGTTCGATCAGATCGAAATCCTGCTCTTCCAGCATCCGCTGCATGAGCACGGAACCAACCATACCGCGCCAACCGACCAGACCTACACGTTTCATCGCAACTACACCTTTAACAAAAAGTGGGGTCGTTACTTCCACCAACAGGAAGTAACGGGCCCGAGAGATTACAGATTCTGCAGCGCCGCGACTACTGCATTGCCCATTTCCTGTGTTCCGACCCGGGTGCAACCCGTCGACCAGATATCACCGGTACGCAAACCCTGGTCCAGAACCAGGCTTACGGCCTGCTCAATGGCATCGGCAGCAGCGGTCTGGTTGAAGCTGTAACGCAGCATCATCGACACCGACAAAATGGTCGCCAGCGGGTTGGCAATGCCCTGCCCCGCGATGTCCGGCGCCGAACCGTGGCAAGGCTCGTACATGCCCTTGTTGTGGGTGTCCAGGGATGCCGATGGCAGCATGCCGATAGAGCCGGTGAGCATCGAAGCCTGGTCGGACAGGATGTCACCGAACATGTTTTCGGTGACGATCACGTCAAATTGCTTGGGTGCGCGCACCAGTTGCATGGCCGCGTTGTCGACGTACATATGGCTCAGCTCGACGTCCGGGTAGTCCTTGGCCACTTGCTCGACCACTTCACGCCACAGCTGGCTGGACCCCAGCACGTTGGCCTTGTCCACCGAGCAGAGCTTTTTGCCACGCACGCGGGCCATGTCGAAACCGACGCGGGCAATGCGGCGGATTTCGCTTTCGCTGTACGGCAGGGTGTCATAAGCCTGACGCTCACCGTTTTCCAGCTCGCGGGTGCCACGGGGGGCGCCGAAGTAGATACCACCGGTCAATTCGCGAACGATGAGGATATCCAGTCCGGAAACGATTTCCGGCTTGAGGCTCGATGCATCAGCCAGTTGCGGGTACAGGATTGCCGGGCGCAGGTTGCCGAACAGGCCCAGTTGCGCACGGATTTTCAGCAGGCCGCGCTCGGGGCGAATGTCGCGCTCGATCTTGTCCCATTTCGGGCCACCCACGGCGCCCAGCAAGACAGCGTCGGCCGCACGGGCGCGCTCAAGGGTCTCGTCGGCCAACGGTACGCCATGCTTGTCGATGGCTGCGCCGCCGATCAGGTCGTGGGTCAGCTCCAGGCCCAGGTTGAACTTGTCACTGGCCAGCTCCAGCACCTTGACCGCTTCGGCCATGATTTCCGGACCAATACCGTCGCCAGGGAGAATCAGAATCTGCTTGCTCATGGGTTCCTCTTTCTTGTCTGTTGATGCCCCCGCAGGCGCACCCGGAAATATTCAGGTTACTTCTCGGCCCACAGCACCAGCACATCGGTGCTGAACGAACCATCGGCTTCAATTTCAAAATAATCGCGTACTTCGGCGCCCATCGACTGCTGCAACTGGCGGATGGCCGCGCTCATAACCTGTGGCGTACGCATGCGCTCGATCCAGGAGCTGAACTCTAAACGCAAACGCTGACGCTGTGTGCTGCGCACGTGCAAACCGGCTTCGCTGACCTGACGCAGCCATTCGGCGCTCGAATAGTCGCGCACATGGCTGGTGTCGCGCAGCACTTCGACACTTTGCAGGTAGGTGTCGAATAACGGGCTGCCGGGTGAGATCACATCGATAAATGCCGCTACGCCACCCGGCTTGAGCACCCGGCGCACTTCGCGCAGGGCAACGCCCAGATCGCTCCAGTGATGGGCCGAGTAACGGCTGAGCACATAGTCGAACTCGCCATCGGCAAACGGCAAACGCTCTGCCGCGCCGCAAACGGTGCTGATATTGCCCAGCCCGCGATCGCTGGCGGCAGCACTGACCACATCGAGCATTTGTTGCGACAGGTCGTATGCCACCACGTCCTTGACCAGTGCAGCCACATGAAAGCTTACATGGCCCGCGCCACACCCCAGGTCCAGCACCCGCGCTTCAACTTTACCCGCCAGCTCGGCCTTGAGCAGACCGAACTCGGTGCCTTGCGCATGCACGGCGCTGCTCAGATAGGCCGACGCCTGTTCGCCGAACTGCCTTTGTACGACCTGGGTGTGCTGGGCGGTACTGGTCATTAAAACTTCCTTTTAGCGTCAAGACTTGGGTTGTCCACACTGCCGTCATCGCGGGCAAGCCCGCTCCCACATTTGAAATGCATTCCCCTGTGGGTGCCGGGCTTGCCCGCAAAGAGGCCATTCAAGCGTCGCGAAACAACCACGGCTGGCTCGCACGGTGCTTGCTTTCAAACGCGGCAATTGCATCGCCGTCCTGCAAGGTCAGGCCGATATCGTCCAGGCCGTTGAGCAGGCAATGCTTGCGAAACGCATCGATTTCAAAGCCCAGCACCTTGCCATCCGGGCGGGTCACGGTTTGCGCCTCGAGGTCGATCTTGAGCTGGTAACCCGGCTCGGCTTCAACCTGGGCAAACAGCTCATCGACTTCGGCGTCGCTCAGGATGATCGGTAACAAACCGTTCTTGAAGCTGTTATTGAAGAAAATATCGGCGTAGCTCGGCGCGATGATGCTGCGAAAACCGTACTCTTCCAGCGCCCACGGCGCGTGCTCACGGCTGGAGCCGCAACCGAAGTTTTCCCGGGCCAGCAACACACTGGCGCCCTGGTAACGCTCGGCGTTAAGCACAAAATCCTTGTTCAGCGGGCGTTTGGAGTTGTCCTGGTAGGGCTGACCCACATCCAGATAACGCCACTCGTCAAACAGGTTAGGGCCAAAGCCGGTACGCTTGATCGACTTCAGGAATTGCTTGGGAATGATCTGGTCGGTATCGACGTTGGCACGATCCAAAGGCGCGACCAAACCGGTGTGCTGAGTAAAAGCCTTCATGCTGCGCTCCCCTGGATCAATTCACGGACATCAATAAAACGACCATTCACGGCGGCGGCAGCGGCCATGGCCGGGCTGACCAGGTGAGTACGGCCACCGGCGCCCTGACGGCCTTCAAAGTTGCGGTTGGAGGTCGAGGCACAATGCTCGCCCGACTCAAGGCGGTCCGGGTTCATCGCCAGGCACATCGAACAACCCGGCTCACGCCATTCAAAACCGGCCTCGATAAAGATCTTGTCCAGACCTTCAGCCTCGGCCTGGGCTTTAACCAGACCCGAGCCCGGCACCACAATCGCCTGTTTGATGGTGGACGCCACCTTGCGCCCCTTGGCAATTACTGCCGCAGCACGCAAGTCTTCGATCCGCGAGTTGGTGCACGAGCCGATAAATACGCGATCGAGCTGGATATCGGTGATCGCCTGGTTGGCGGTCAGGCCCATGTACTTCAATGCACGTTCGATCGAGCCACGCTTGACCAGGTCGGTTTCCTGTGCCGGATCCGGCACGTTCTGATCAACCGCCAGAACCATCTCGGGCGAAGTGCCCCAGCTGACTTGCGGCTTGATCTGCGTAGCGTCCAGTTCAACCACGGTGTCGAACTGCGCATCGCTGTCGGACACCAGGTCTTTCCAGGCTTCGACCGCCAGGTCCCATTCAGCGCCTTTAGGCGAAAACGGACGGCCCTTTACATAATCGACAGTTTTCTGATCGGCGGCCACCAGGCCTACACGGGCACCGGCTTCGATGGACATATTGCAGATGGTCATGCGGCCTTCGACGGACAAGTCACGAATCGCGCTGCCGGCGAATTCGATGGCATGACCATTGCCGCCCGCGGTGCCGATCTTGCCGATCACGGCCAGTACGATGTCCTTGGCGGTTACGCCGAACGGCAATTGCCCTTCGACCGACACCAGCATGTTCTTCATTTTTTTGGCGACAAGGCACTGGGTGGCGAGCACATGCTCGACCTCGGAAGTGCCGATACCGTGGGCCAATGCACCGAAGGCGCCGTGAGTCGAGGTGTGCGAGTCACCGCAGACCACGGTCATGCCCGGCAAGGTCGCGCCCTGCTCCGGGCCGATCACATGGACGATACCCTGACGCACGTCGTTCATCTTGAATTCGGTAATGCCGTATTCGTCACAGTTGTCATCCAGGGTTTGCACCTGCAGACGGGAAACCTGATCGGCAATCGCTTCGATCCCGCCTTTACGCTCCGGCGTGGTCGGTACGTTGTGGTCCGGGGTGGCGATGTTGGCATCGATACGCCAAGGCTTGCGCCCGGCCAGCCGCAGGCCTTCAAAGGCTTGCGGCGAGGTCACTTCGTGAATGATGTGACGGTCGATGTAGATCAGCGCCGAGCCATCGTCACGCTGCTTGACCAAATGCGAATCCCAGAGCTTGTCGTAGAGCGTTTTGCCGGCCATCAGACGGTTTCCTCATCAGCTACTTTTCTGTGCCAATAACCACTTGGCTTGTGAGGTCGATCCTATGGGGTTACAGTGAATAACTCAAATTCATAATTTTTATGCTTTGGATAACAAACAGGAATTCGAATAGATGGATCTCGCGAATCTCAATGCGTTTATTGCAATTGCTGAAACCGGCAGTTTTTCCGGGGCCGCCGAACGGCTGTTCCTGACCCAGCCAGCCATCAGCAAACGCATTGCCAGCATCGAGCAGCAACTCAAGCTCAGGCTGTTCGACCGGCTGGGCCGTGAGGTCAGCCTGACCGAAGCCGGCCGGGCCTTGCTGCCGCGCGCTTACCAGATCCTCAACGTACTGGATGACACGCGCCGGGCACTCAACAACCTCAATGGCGAAGTCAGCGGGCGCCTGACTCTGGCTACCAGCCATCATATCGGTCTGCACCGCCTGCCACCTTTACTGCGCGAGTTCACCCGCACTTACCCCAAGGTCGCGCTGGATATTCAGTTTCTCGATTCCGAAGTGGCCTACGACGAGATTCTGCATGGTCGCGCAGAACTGGCTGTGATCACCCTGGCGCCGGAGCCCCATTCGCTGATTCGCGCGGTACCGGTCTGGGATGACCCGCTGGATTTCGTGGTGGCCCCGGAGCACCGCCTGACCCGGCAAAAAGCCGTAAGCATGGCCGATATTGCACGCCATCCAGCGGTGTTTCCCGGCGGCAATACCTTTACCCATCATATTGTCCATCGCCTGTTTGAAGCCCAGGGCCTGACGCCCAACATCGCCATGAGCACCAATTACCTGGAGACCATCAAGATGATGGTCTCCATCGGCCTGGCCTGGAGCGTGTTGCCGCGCACCATGCTGGATGAGCAGGTGGCATCGATTGCCCTGCCCGGCATCCAGCTGACCCGCCAGCTGGGGTATATCCTGCATACCGAACGCACCTTGTCCAATGCGGCCCATGCCTTTATGACCCTGCTCGATGCCCAGGTAGATGCCCTGCCCGCACAAACGGACGACGCCCAAACCGTACACCGGTGAAATAATCCCGCGCATTTGGCCCGATAAAACAATAAGGACCCGCCATGCAAACTCCTGAAATTTTCATCCTCAGCGCCCGGCGCACGGCCATCGGCACTTTTGGCGGCTCGCTCAAGGACGTGCCCCTGGCCGAGCTGGCCAGCACTGCGGTCAAGGCCGCGTTGCACAGCAGCCAGGTCGACCCCGGGCGCATCGGTCATGTGGTGATGGGCAACGTGATTCCCACCGAGCCCCAGGATGCCTATCTGGCGCGGGTTGCGGCGATCAATGCCGGGATCCCCAAGGAAACCCCGGCCTACAACGTCAACCGCCTGTGCGGTTCGGGCTTGCAGGCGATCATTTCTGCCGCCCATACCCTGATGCTCGGCGACGCCGACTTCGCCATTGGCGCCGGGGCCGAAGCCATGAGCCGCGGCCCCTACCTGATGCCCGCCGCCCGCTGGGGTGCGCGCATGGGCGATACGCCAATGCTCGACTACATGCTGGGTATTTTGCACGACCCGTTCCACGGCATTCATATGGGTGTAACGGCCGAGAATATCGCCCAACGCAACAGCATCAGCCGCCAGGCCCAGGACGCTCTGGCGCTTGAAGACCAGCAACGCGCCGCCCGGGCTATCGAGCAAGGTTACTTCGACAGCCAGATCGCCACCGTCGAGGTACGCAGCCGCAAAGGCAGTGTGATGTTCAGCCAGGACGAGCACCCGCGGGCCACTACCCTGGAGCAGTTGGCGCTGATGAAACCGGCCTTCAAGAAAGACGGCAGCGTGACTGCAGGCAATGCATCGGGGCTCAATGATGGGGCGGCGGCGCTGGTGCTGGCCACTGGCGCGGCAGTACTGGCGGGCAATCTTGCGCCGATGGCGCGGCTGGTGGCCTACGCCCATGCAGGGGTTGAACCCGAGCTGATGGGGTTGGGGCCGATACCGGCAACGCGGCTGGCATTGAAGCGGGCTGGCTTGAAGATCGGTGACATGGACGTGATCGAAGCCAACATTGCCTTCGCCGCCCAGGCGTGTGCCGTGATGCAGGAACTGGATATGGACCCGGCCAGGGTCAACCCCAACGGTTCGGGCATCGCCCTGGGCCACCCGGTGGGGGCCACGGGCGCGATCATCGCGACCAAGGCCATCCATGAGCTGCATCGGACACAGGGTCGTTATGCCCTGGCGACCATGTGCATTGGCGGCGGCCAGGGCATAGCGGTGATTTTCGAGCGGGTGTGAAACACGACCAAAACTCGTAGCAACTGCCGCCGAACGCAGCCTGGTTCCTTCGGCAGCCGTTACGAGCCCAACGGTTATTTACCGGCTGTCAACGTGGAGTAGCTGGTGATCAGGTTGCGATAGTCCGGGATATGGTTGGAGAACAGCGCGCCCAGGCCTTCAATGTCATTGCGCCAGTCGCGATGCAGCTCACAGGCCAGACCAAACCAGGTCATCAGTTGCGCACCCGAGGATGACATGCGATCCCAGGCCGAATGGCGGGTGATTTCGTTGAACGTACCCGACGCATCCGTCACCACAAACACCTCATAGCCTTCAGCCAGTGCCGACAGTGCCGGGAATGCCACGCAGACCTCAGTGACCACCCCTGCGATGATCAGTTGCTTTTTACCTGTTGCTTGACCGCCTTGACAAAATCCTCGTTGTCCCAGGCATTGATCTGCCCCGGGCGGGCGATATAGGGCGCTTGCGGGAACAGCGCCTTCAACTCGGGCACCAGCGGGCCGTTGGGTCCGGTTTCGAAGCTGGTGGTCAAAATGGTCGGCAACTCGAAGTACTTGGCCAGATCAGCCAGCGCCAGCACGTTGTTCTTGAATTTGTCCGGTTCGATATCCCGCACCAGCGACAGCAAACCCGCCTGATGGTCCACCAACAAAACGGCGGCATTGTCCTTGTCCAAACGCTTGTAAGAAGTTGTCACAGGGTTTACCTCTCTGGGATAAGACAGAAAAGGCCAGGCCATGACCCTCATGGCCTGGCATTGCGCTTCGGTGCAGCATTGCTACGCGGGCATGCGGCCAAACTTGCCCGACTGGAAGTCCACAAACGCCTGATGGATTTCGGCGTCGGTGTTCATCACAAACGGCCCATGGCCCACGATCGGTTCGTCGATCGGCTCGCCGCTGAGGACCAGCAGCACGGCGTCGTTATTGGCTTCAAGGCGGATGCTCGAGCCATCACGCTCAAACAGCGCAAGCTGCCCTTCACGCACCACGTCCTGACCGTTGACCTCGACCGCACCATGCAGCACCACCAGCGCAGTGTTGCGGCCCGGGTGCAGATCCAGCGTAGTCGACTTGCCCGCATTCAAGCGGATATCCCACACGTCGATCGGCGTAAAGGTATGGGCCGGGCCGCGTTTGCCATCGAACTCACCGGCAATCAGGCGCAAACGGCCGGCATCGTCCTTGAGCGCCAGGTCGGGGATGTCACGGTCGACGATGCCCTGATACCCCGGCGCGGCCATTTTGTCCTTTGCCGGCAGGTTGACCCATAGCTGCACCATCTCCAGCGGGCCGCCACTGCGGGCAAACGCCTCGGAATGGAACTCCTCGTGCAGGATGCCGGACGCTGCGGTCATCCACTGCACATCACCCGGGCCGATCACCCCGCCGTTGCCGGTGGAGTCACGGTGTTCCACTTCGCCCTTGTAGACGATGGTCACCGTTTCAAAACCACGGTGCGGGTGCTGGCCTACACCACGACGCTCTGTAGTGGGCGTGAACTCGGCTGGCCCGGCGTAATCCAGCAACAGAAACGGGCTGATGTGTTTGCCCATGCTGTCGTAGGAAAACATCGTGCGAACCGGAAAACCATCGCCGACCCAATGAGGGCGGGGGGCCTGATAAACACCAAGAATTTTTTTCATGTTGCACCTCCTGTAAATCATGGCAACAACTATAGATTCGTCGCACCCACAAGACTAGACAGGTTTTTTGGTACTGATCGTTCTATGGATGGAACAATTATTCCGCCCTGCATCAGCGGGTCAAGCCTGTAATGGCCGGAGCAAAACCAACTAAATCAGAAACTTGTTTCTGGTTTATCAATCGTGCTGCGTCTAATAACTATTCCTATTAACAAGAATGAAATTTCTTACTTCGGAGCCTAGGCACGCGATGCAACCACCCAACTTGAGCCGGACCCCTCTTTCGATCGCCACCCAACGCCGGACGGTACGTCACACCTTGCTGTCCAGTGCCCTGATGGCCTCGGTCATGCTGGGGGCATCCCTTGCCAGCGCGGCGCCGGTGGCCCTGAACATTCCGTCGCAAGCCCTGGCCAGCGCGCTGAATGAACTGGGCAAGCAGGCCAACCTGCAGATCCTCTACAGCCCGGATCAGGTGCAAGGCATCAAGTCGCGTCCAGTGAGCGGTTCGCTGGAGCCGGTCAAGGCACTGGAGTCACTGCTGCAGGGCAGCGGCATCTCGTATCAGCTCAACGGCGACACGGTGATTTTGAGCGCCCCCCAAGGCAAAGGTCTGGAACTGGGTGCAACCACTGTCACAGGCCAGGGCCTGGGCGACTCGCTGACCACCGAAGACACCCATTCCTATACTACCGGCGCCAGCAACAGCTCGACCAAACTGCCGCTGTCGATTCGCGAAACCCCGCAGACCGTCACAGTAGTCACCCGCCAACTGATGGACGATCAAGCCGCACAGAGCATCGGCGATGTACTGCGCAACGCGCCGGGCATTTCCACCCAGGCCTACGACAGCGACCGCATGGAGTACTCGGCCCGCGGCTATGCCATCACCAACTTTCAGTACGACGGGGTCAACACCCTGTATGACGGCGTGTTCGATGAAGGTGCGACCAAGGTCGATATGGCCCTGTATGACCGCGTCGATATCGTCAAGGGCGCTACTGGCCTGTTGTCCGGCTCGGGCGAGCCGTCGGCCACGGTCAACCTGATTCGCAAAAAACCGACCCGCGACTTCAAGGCATCGGTCACTGCCAGTGCGGGCTCGTGGGACAACTATCGCACCGAAGGTGATATCTCCGGGCCGTTGAATGACGATGGCAGCGTGCGCGGGCGAATGGTGGCGGTTTACCAGGATGCCGACTCGTACCGCGACCACTACTCACGTAAAAATGACGTGTTCTACGGCATCATCCAGGCCGACCTCACCCCCGACACCCTGTTCACCTTCGGCATGGACTACCAGAATATCAAACCTCGCGGCTCGTCCTGGACCGGCAACCCGTATTACTTCTCCAACTACACCAAAACCGACTTCAGCCGCTCGTTCAACCCGGCCACCGACTGGAGCCGCCGCGACGTCCAGATCCAGTCCACCTTCGCCTCCCTGGAGCACCGTTTCGCCAATGACTGGAAAGTCAAAGGCACCCTCACCCAGCAAACCAACGACCACGACACCCTGCTGGGTTCGGCCAGCGGCGGGATGCCAGATCCGGTCACGGGTGACGGCATGTTCTTCTACTGGGGCCAGTGGGAAGGCCATCGCGTCCAGAACACCTTCGATATCAATGCGACCGGCCCGTTTACCCTGTTTGGCCGCGAACATGAACTGGTAGTAGGCGCAACCTCCCAGACCTCCCGCCAGACCGGCGCGACCTTCGACGGCAGCGAATTCCGTGAGCTGTCGAGCAGCATTTTTGACTGGAACGGCAAATACCCGAGACCGGACTTCCCGAAAAACGGCAAATACGAAACCAACCAAAATCAAAACAGCGCCTATATCGCCGCACGCTTCAAGCCGGCAGACGACTGGTCGATTATCCTTGGCAGCCGCGTAAGTGATTTCCAGTACAACAGCACCTACAAGTACTACGAGCAGACCAGCACGTTCCAGGACAACAAGACCACGGCAAAACAGCACGGCGAGGTGACGCCCTACGCCGGGGTTGTCTACGACATCAACGACAACTATTCGGTGTACGGCAGCTACACCTCGATCTACAAACCTCTTACCGAGCAGAGCAGTTCCGGTGCCACCCTGGCCCCCACAGAAGGCAACAGCTACGAACTCGGTTTGAAGGGCGAGTACTTTGATGGCCGTTTGAATGCCAGTGCGGCCGTGTTCCGGACCGAACAGAAAAATGTACCGATTCAGGTCGGCACTAACGCCAACACCAACCTGGGCATTTATGAATCCCTTGATGGTGCGACCACCAACGGCATCGAGCTGGAACTGGCCGGTGAACTGATGCCGGACTGGAACCTGATCGCCGGCTACACCTACGCCCGCACCCGCTCTGATGATGGCGAACGTGTCTACGGCTACCCGCTGGAAACCACCAAGCCGGAAAACGTGGCGCGTCTGTTCACCACTTACCGCCTGCCGGGGGTGCTGAACAAAGTCACCGTGGGCGGTGGCGTGAACTGGCAAAGCCCGTTCTACGGCAAGATCTACAACGATGCCAAGGGCGACTACGACATCATCGAGCAGCACAGCTATGCGCTGGTCAACCTGATGACCCGCTACGAGTACAACGAACACCTGACGTTTAACCTCAACGCCAACAACGTGTTCGATAAAAAGTACCTGTCGGGGCTGGGTAACTTCAACACCACCTACTATGGCGAACCACGCAGCCTGATGCTGACGTCCAAGTACACCTTCTAAGTCAGCAGCGGCAACGAGCCTGCTCGCGAAGGCCAAGCGCATCGCGAGCAGACCGTATCAGGCACTCACGGCTTTTTTCAGCGCCACCGGTTGCAAGTCAAAACGCTCCGCCAGAAACGGCGTGACCTCCAGCGGCAGCGGCTCTTGCCGCACCAGTGCGTCGAGCATGACACCGGTGATCGCCGAAGTCAGGATGCCGGTACGGAAATGCCCGCAGGCATTCAAATACCCCTCAATCCCCTTCATGGGCCCCAGGATCGGCAGCTCATCGGGGGAGCCTGGCCGCAACCCGGCCCAGGTACGCTTCAGGTTGGCGTCCTTGAGTTCGGGAATACAGCGCATCGCCCCCTGTACCAGCCCGGTGATTTCAGGGAAGGTGGTGGTCACGTCGAAGCCTTTGTCTTCGGTGGTGCTGCCAATCAGAATTTCGCCGTTGTCCTTTTGCGCCAGGTAGCAATCACTGGTGGTCAGGCAGCCGTTCAGCAACTTGGGCATGCGCTCGGTCAATACAATCTGCCCCTTGACCGGTACCACAGGGATACTCAAGTCAGTGGCCATCACGCTGAGTTCTGCCGCCCAGGCGCCAGCGGCATTAATCAGGGTTTTGCAGTGGAACGCGCCCTGGCTGTCGGTGCGCACGCCGGTCACCTTGCTGCCCTGACGCATGACCTCGATGACGTTGGTGTTGAAGTACAGATCGACTCCATTTTGCCGGGCCCCTTCGGTGTAGGCATCGGTCAACCGGAACGGGCTCACCTGGTGATCGCACAAAAACTCCAGCGCACCTTGCGCATCGTGACTGACGCTCGGCTCCGCCTCGCGCAGGGCCGCCTGGTCGAGCCAGCGCACCTCATCGGCCAGATGCGGGATATTGGCGACAATATGCTCGGCATAGAGCCGGTCTTCATCGTCATAAATCACGTACTTGAGCCCGGTGCGCTCGAACTTGAAATCCATCCCGTGGTTTTCCAGCAGTTCCTTGTGCAAGCCGGGGTACAAGGCATTGGATTGCAGGGCAAAGTCGAAAAAACACGCTGGCAGGATATGCGGGGTACTGGCGTCGACAATCACGGCCGAACCCTTGGCTTCACGCTTGCGTTCGGCAGACATCATGCGAAAAAAAATCACCCCGCAGCCCAGCCCCACGGACTCGCCGATGGCCCACAGCCCGCCTGCCGACGCGCGGCTGGCATTGCCGGGGCGCTTGCAGTCGATCAGGGCTATTTTAAGATCCTTGCGCCGGGACAGGTGATACGCACAGGAGGCGCCAATAACACCGCCACCGGCGATGACAACGTCATAGGTTTTGATCATGTCAGGCATCCTTGCTCGCGTTGATAAAAGCCGAAAACGGCACGGGTTCCAGCGGGAATCGCGGGCGCAACCAGCCCACATCCTTGCGCCCGGTGGCTTCACGCAGGCGGTCACTGCAATAACCGACACACATGCGGCCCTGGCAGTCGCCCATGCTGATGCGTGTACGCATTTTAAGGCTGGCCATGTCCTGCACGCCCTGGCTGAGCGCAAGGTCGATATCGGCGCGGGTGACATGCTCGCAACGGCATACCACCGTGTCGGCCTGGGGCAGATCGATCTGGCGCGTACCGCGCCGGGTATAACGATCAATCCCGCCGCGAAAACGCATGAGGGTGTTGAGCCTGGACAGGTACTCGCGGCGCTGTTCAAGCGCCTGTTTTGCACTCAGGACCCCACGCAGCTGCAAGATCGACAACGCGCCAATTCGCCCCGTGAGCATCGCTGCCTCGCCCCCGCGCATGCCCGTGACATCACCGGCCAGGTGGATTGACGCCTGACTGCTCTGCTGCCAGTTGTCGGCTTTGGCCGCCAGATAACCGTCGACGTTGTAAGCATGATCCAGACCCATCTGCTGGCTGAGCTGAGTGCGTGGAATAAAGCCATAACCCACCGCCAGGGTGCAGGCTTTCACCGCCTGCGCCTGGCTCATGTCGGCCTGCCAGGTGCTGGAATAGGGAGCCACGATCACTTCGCTCAGTTCCCCTTCGCCAAACGCCTGCACCACACCCCAGCCGTAATGCACGGCCACGCCATGGCGCTTGAGGTAAACCAGCATGCTCAGGCCGTCGAGGAACAACTGGGGCTGGTTGAGCAGCGCCAGGCTTTCCTTGGCAATGCGGCCAAACTCGCACGCTTCATACACCCCGGCCACTTCCACACCCGCTGCGTGCAACTGGCACGCCACCAGCATCAGCAAGGGCCCGGTGCCCGCAATCAGCGTCGGCCCCCTGGGTTTGACAACGCCACTTTTGATCTGCAGCTGCAGGCCACCCAGCATGATCACACCCGGGGTAGTCCAACCCGGGAACGGCACGCTGCGCTCATGGCAGCCAGCGGACAGCAGCAGTTGATCGAAGCCGATTTGCTGCAATTGCTCATGCTCATCCAGCACTTGCAGGCTTTGCTGACCTTGCCCGCCGACAACGCGATGGTTGAGGCGTACATCCACTGAGTGGGCAATGACCGAAAATTCGCCGTGCAACTTGTGCAGCGCAGCCTTGTAGCGTTCTCCCAGATAGTCGAGTTCGACACCGTCGCGCAAAGGCCCGCGATAAACTACACCACCCAGCCGCGAGGCTTCTTCGAACAACGTGCTTTGCACGCCATGCTGCGCCAGCTCTATTGCCGCCGACATCCCTGCCGGTCCGCCACCGACAATCACCGTACGGGCGCTCATAGCACCAGCTCCTGGCTGGCGACGCGGTTGATCCCGGTCTCGACCTGCATACCGGGCTTTACCACGGTCTGGCAGGCGCGACGCTTGTGCCTGCCATCGATATTCACCAGGCAGCAGTAGCACACGCCCATGCCGCAATAAGCGCCCGTCATCCACCCGTGGTCGTTGCGCGACAGTTGCCGCACACCCACTGAGTTCAACACGCTGAGCACGGTTTCACCTTGAGCGGCATTGACTGGCTGACCATTGACCAGAATGGACATGTCGGCCTGCCTCAAGGGTTGAATATCGTACTGTCGCTTCAAGTCATCCATGTCTGTCATCCTTTTTATGTGGTGTTGCCCGGTCAATCACTGGCACCGGGTACCAGGGCCGACGACCTTAGCCTGCTCCTGAAAACAAACATTGATGCGTGCCAATAAACGTCGCGTTTCATGTGTTTTCCAGCCATTACCCTTACACTGCAAGCCCCTTGCACACTGGCGCGCTTATGGACCTCGACCTGGCCCGTACCTTCCTTGAAATTGTCCGCTACGGCAGCCTGGTGGGCGCGGCCGAAAAGCTGCACGTTACCCAGACGGCCGTGACCGCACGGGTACACAAGCTCGAAAGCCTGCTCGGCGTCACCCTGTTTACCCGCAACCGCGCCGGCGCAAAACTCACCCCCGAAGGCGAGGCCTTTGTGGTGTACGCCAACCAGTTGCTGCACACCTGGGAAGCCGCACGGCGCGATCTGCCGCGCCCCGAAGGCTTGCATCAGTTGCTGCATATCGGCGGGGAAGTCAGCCTGTGCAACCCGCTGATCCTCAACTGGGCCAAAGCCCTGCGTCAGCACCTCACCACCCATGCCTTGCGCATACAAATCAGCGATGCCGAACAATTACTGCGTCAGATCGAGATGGGCCTGCTGGATGCTGCACTGGTCTATCAGCCCGCCTACTGGCCCGGTGTGCAAGTGGAGCAGTTGCTGGAGGAAAAACTGATCCAGATCCGCCGCCCCGAACAACCTGAACCTTATGTATACGTCGAATGGGGTGAGGGTTTTCGCCGCCAGCATGACGCCGCCCTGCCCGACAGGGCGCGAGCGGCCATCAGCTTCAACCTGGGCCCGGTGGCCTTGCATTACATCCTCGACAACGGCGGCAGCGGCTACTTCCGCACCCGTGTGGTCGAGCGCTATCTGGACAGCGGTGCCCTGGAACGAGTGCCCAAGGCCCCGGAATTCAGCTACCCCACCTACCTGGTGTACTCCCGCGAGCGTGACTGCGCAGCCTTGCAACAGGGCATCGCGCTGCTGCGCGAAATCGTCAGGCAGGACAGCGACTGGTCACAGCCCCGGGAGCCGGAAATTTAAGTCGCCAGGCTCCGGATGAAAGCTTTCAGCTTTGTGTCATATCCCTTAGTCTGCGAGCGTTGAATCACCCATAAAAACAATACAGGTGGCACATGACCGACCTAACCCGGGCCAACGAAAGCTGGCTGACATCGCCGACCCATCAACAGTGGCTGCGCGATCAGGGCCAGGCGCTGGTGGATTTCGCCAAGGCCGCCCGCGTGCCCTGCGGCTTCGCCGCGCTCGACCCGTTTGGTCGCCGCCCGAACAACGCCCCGGCAGACACCATCACCACCGCACGCATGGTGCACAGTTTTTCCCTGGCCCATATTCAAGGCCTGCCCGGTTGCGCGCCGCTGATCGACCACGGCCTGGCCGCACTGGCCGGGCCGCTGCGTGATGCCGTGCATGGCGGCTGGTTTGCCCGCCCCGGCGCGCAAGACGGCAACACGCGCAAAGCGGCCTATCTGCATGCCTTTGTCGCGCTGGCCGCCAGCTCTGCAGCGGTGGCCGGGCGCGGTGGTGCGGCCGAGTTGCTGGGCGATGCGGTGGCCATTCTTGAAGGCAATTTCTGGTCCGAGGCAGAAGGCGCCCTGCTGGAAAGCTTTGCCCGCGACTGGAGTGACTGCGAGGCGTATCGCGGGGCCAACAGCAATATGCACGGTGTCGAAGCTTTTCTGGCCCTGGCCGATGTCCTCGATGAAGACCTGTGGCTCGACCGCGCCCTGTCGATTGCCGAAAAGCTTGTTCACCAGCATGCAGCGCAATCCGGCTACCTGCCCGTGGAACATTTCGACAGCCAGTGGCAGCCATTGCCCGATTACAACCGGGACAACCCGGCAGACGGTTTTCGCCCGTTCGGCAAAACGCCCGGCCACGCCTTCGAATGGGCGCGCCTGCTGTTGCACCTCGAGGCGGCACGCAAGCAACGCGGCCTGGCGGCGCCCGAATGGCTGCTGGAAGACGCGCGGCGGTTATTCGCCAGTGCATGCCAGTTCGGCTGGAACGTCGATGGTGACTGCGGAATCGTCTACACCGTGGACTGGAACCACCAGCCGCTGGTGCGTGAGCGTCTGCACTGGACCCTGGCCGAAGCCTCGGCAGCTGCGGCGGCGTTGTTGCAACGCAGCGGTGAGCATGAATACGAAGTCTGGTATCAACAGTTCTGGGACTATATCGACCTGTACATGATCGACCGCCAGAACGGCAGCTGGCATCACGAACTGGGGATCGACAACCTGCCTTCGCAAAACATCTGGCCGGGCAAGCCGGACCTTTACCATGCTTACCAGGCCACGCTGCTGCCCCGTTTGCCGTTGGCTATCAGCCTGGCCAGCGCGCTCAAGCTGCGGCGCTGAGCAATCCCGCCCCCGTAGCAGAGCGCTCCCTCACCAATCGTATTTAACCTCCAGCGACGCCGTGCGCTGCTGGCCGTAGTAGCAGCCAAAGCTGTAGTTGCACGAAGATACGTACTCTCGATCAAACAGGTTCTGCACGTTCAGCCGGGTACTGACACCCTTGAAGCTCGCATCCAGGGCCGCCAGGTCATAGCTGAGCGTTGCGTCATACACCACAAACGACGGCGTCTTGAAAGTGTTGTCCGAGTCGCCGAAGTTTTTCCCGGTATAACGTGCACCGCCGCCCAGGGTCACGCCCGCCAGGGCCTGTCCGGTGAAGTGGTAGTCGGCCCACACGCTGGCTGCCCAGGGTGCCTGTGCCTCGCTGCGGTTGCCTTCATTGCCATAGTTGGACTTGGTGTAGAACACGTCCAGATACGACAGCGAGGCGATCAGGTCGATGTTGCTGAAACTGCTTTTGCCTTCAAGTTCGATCCCCCGCGACCGGACCTCGCCTTCCTGGATTTGATACTCCTGGTACTGCAAGTCACCGGTCAGGACGTTTTGCTGGGTGATTTCAAATACCGAGGCGCTGAGCAAAGTGCTCTCATCGGGCTGGTATTTGACCCCCACTTCATATTGCTTGCCCGTCATGGGCACGAACGCCTTGCCACCTCGGGCCGGTGCCGCAGTGCCCACAGAAGGCAGGAAGGATTCGGTGTAACTGATATACGGCGCCAGACCAAACAAAGTGACATAGGTCAGGCCCACACGCCCGGTGAACTTGCTATCGCTCTGGATCTCGTGGGAGTTGGCCAGCAAATCATTGTTGTCGACCTTGGCCCAATCCTGGCGACCGCCAATGGTCAGGATAAAGTTGTTCAGTTTGATCTGGTCCTGCACATAAAAACCGGTCTGCTTGACCCTGTTATCCCATTTGGTAGTCAGGGTCGGCACACCCGTGGTGCGGTAGTTGGTGGGGTTGTAGAGGTCAATCACCTCGCTGCCGGACAGGTTGTAGCCCTGGAACTTGCGGGTGAAGTCACGGTAGTCGAGCCCCACCAGCAGGGTGTGCTGCACAGGCCCGGTGGTGAAGTCACTTTGCAGGTGGTTGTCGAAAGTATAAGAGCTGTTTTGCTGGCGCCAGTCGAGCTTGGTCCGGCTGGCATGGGTATCGGTGGCGCCGTCCGGGGCGGTGACGAAACGGTTCAGGTAAAAGCCCTTGTAACGGTCATTGACGTCGATGTAGCTCAGGCTCTGGCGATAGGTCATGACCTCGTTGAAGGCATGGGAAAACTGGTAGCCGAGCACATATTGATCGCGCTTGTAGTCGTTCCATTTCGAGTCGCCCGAGAAGAAGTCTCGATCTATCTTGTTGCCTTGGGAGTTGCGGTACAGACTGCCCACGGCCGGCAAGGACTGGTAGTCGGCCAGGGCATCGTCCCGTTGCACTTGCGCGTAGACCGTCAGTTCATTGCGCTCATCCGGCGCCCAGGTGAGGCTGGGCGCCAGCAGCATGCGGGAATCTTCGGTGTAGTCGATTTGCTCGCTGCCGGTGTTGCCGACGCCGATCAGCCGGTAGCTCAGGGTTTTGCCTTCATCCAGCGGGCCGGTGGTATCGAAGGCCAGGTTGTAACGGTCAAAGCTGCCGGTACCGACCTTGATTTGATGCCTGGCCTCGGTACTCGGGCGCTTGGCCACCATATTGATCATGCCCCCCGGCTGGTTTTGCCCGTACAGAACGGAGGACGGCCCCTTGAGCACTTCGATGCGCTCCAGGGTGTAGGGGTCGATCTGCGGGGTGCCGCCCAGGCTGCCCGCCGAAGGCAGATAGGCGCCATCAAGGTAGAGCAGGGTCGGGGCAAAACCGCGGCTGGTGATTTCATCGGCAATGGTGTTGCGGTCGGTATAGCCGTTGGTGCTCAGCCCCGGGGTGTAGCGCAGGGCCTGGGTCAGATCGTGGGCGCCCTGCACTTCAACCTGATCAGCAGTGACCACGTTGATGGTTTGCGGAATCTCGAGGATCGGTGTGTCGGTCTTGGTGGCGGTGGCCGAACGGGTGGCGACAAAGCCGTCAACATGGCCACGACCATCCTCACCCAGAAGCGCAGACACGTTGGTTGCGCCCAGATTCAGTACCCCGTCACCGGCATTGGGGTAGACACTCAAGGCACCGCTACCGGTCACGCCCAGGCCCAGCCCGCTGCCCGCCAGCGCGCGTTCGGCGGCCTGTTGCGGGGTGTACATGCCATTGACCGGCGCGGAGGTTTTACCCTGCAACAAGGCCGGGGCCACCGACAGGGTCAGGTTGCTGTCGCGGGCAATGCGGCTCAGGGTCACGCCCAGGGGCGCGGCAGGCAAGTCAAAAAAACGCGTGGCATTTTGCTCGCCAGACAGGGTTTCGGCCACCGCGCTCAGCGGGTAACCGCCAATGCTCAGGGTGATGGCCAGCGCCAGCAGGCAGGTTTTGGGATAGGCGTACGGCATGGGGCATCCTTTCTCGTTGCAAGGTAGGCAGTTGTAACCTTGACCAACGAGAAAGCCTTTCCCCTCACCTTATCTGCAATTAATTCGCATTCATTGGTTTTTACTGGCGCACATCGATCAGGGTCAGCCACGGCCCATAGCGCGTGATCTTGATCGGCAAGGTTTGCGCCAGCGTATTCAGGGTGTGTGCGGTGTTGTCCAGCGGGAATACACCGAATACCCGCACCCGCGCGGCTTCCGGGCTGATACGCAGCATGCCGGTCTGGTAGGGCCGCAGCGCCTCGACCAGGGCTGACAGGGGTTCGTCGTGCAGCTCGACCCGGCCCGCGAGCCAGTCGGGCTGGCTACGGGATGTCGGGGTTTGCGGATCTATCCGGGTGGCGGTAAATGACGCCGCCCGACCGGTTTCGAGGTGGAGTTGCTGACCGCTCAGGGTGTGCAACTGCACGCTGTGCTGTTGCACGCTGGCCAGGCTTTCAGTGCTGCCCTGGCGCACCATAAAGCGCGTGCCAAGGGCTTGCACCTGGCCCTGGGCAGTGCTCACCACAAAAGGACGCTGGGCGTCGGCTGCCACATCCACCTGCAACTCGCCTTCACGCAGGTGCACCCGGCGCTGATCGCTATTGAAGTCGATATCCACCGCACTGCGGGCGTTGAGGGTGAGCAGGCTGCCATCGGCCAGTTCGACGGTTTTGCGCTCGCCGGTGGCCGTCTGGTAATCGGCCGTCAACCCCGTCAGGGGCGTCACGCGATCCACCAGACCCGCGGCACCCAGGCCGAGCACCAACAGCAGCAGGCCGCCTTGCAGGGTCTTTTTGCCCGATGGTGATGTACCGGCCAGCAGCGCCCGACGTACCGCCTGCAATTGCCCCGGGCTGCGCCGCTCAACCGATTGCAGATCGGCTACGGGAGCCTTGAGCACCCCGGCGACCCGCTGCCACGCAGCCAGATGTGCCGGGTTTTCGGCCAGCCACGCCTTGAACACCTGACGCTCCGACGGGCAGGCCTGGCCGGACTCGAGGCGCAGCATCCAGTCAATGGCGGCACGGGTGGTCGGGTCAACCTTGGCTGTACTCATGGGCTCTCCGCCGTTTGCGACAGGCAATGAACAAAAGCGCGGCGCAAGTCGCGCTCAACGGTGGCCAGGGATACGCCCAGTTGCTCGGCAATGGCCTGCTGGGGCATACCTTCAAGACGATTGAGCAAAAAGGCGCGCTTGACCCGCGATGGCAAACCTTCGAGCAGGCAATCAATGGCTTCGATCGCCTCACGGACCAGGGCAATGTCTTCTGCAGAAGGTGCGTAGGCCAGAGGCAGCTCGGCCAGTTGGTCGAGATAGGCTTGCTCAAGCTTGCGCCGCCGCCACAGTGAGCAGAGCAAGCGCCGGGCAACGGTACTCAGGTAAGCCCGAGGCTCCTGGATACGTTCCAGTTGGCGGGCATCCCAAGCGCGCAAAAATGTGTCCTGGGCCAGATCGGCCGCATCCTGCGGGCATCGTACCTGTCGCGACAACCAGCCGCGCAGCCACGCGTGATTGTCGTGATATAGACTGGCCAGCAGCCTTTGGGGATCCACAGGACTCGACACGATAGATAACCATACTTAAATAGCAATAAGTCGCATTATCGTCGGATCAAGCATAAATGCAAGCCATGTGGGAGCGGGCTTGCCCGCGATGCAGGCGGCGCGGTTATTCAGCCTGACCGCGCTGATGCCATCGCGAGCAAGCCCGCTCCCACAAAAGCACGACCTTCAGCGCCCGCCGCCCAGGTCGAGAAAGGTGCCGGTGGTATACGACGCCTTGTCCGACAGCAGCCATACAATGGCTTCGGCCACTTCTTCCGGCCGCCCGCCACGCCCCATGGGGATGATAGGTTCAAGCTTGCTGACCCGGCCCGGATCGCCGCTCAAGGCGTGAAAATCGGTGAAGATATAGCCCGGCCGCACCGCGTTGACCCGGATCCCCTCGCCCGCCAGTTCCTTGGACAGCCCCAGGGTGAAAGTGTCCAGCGCGCCCTTGGAGGCGGCGTAATCGACGTATTCACCGGGCGAACCCAGGCGGGCCGCCACCGACGACACGTTGACGATATTACCGCCCTGCCCGCCGTAACGTGGCGACATGCGCAGCACGGCATGCTTGGCACACAGAATGGGCCCCAGCACGTTGGTTTTCAGGGTGTGCATGATGCGCAGGTCGGTCAGCTCGTCGACTCGCGATTTGAGCCCCACGGTGCCGGCGTTGTTGACCAGCGCGGTGACAGGCCCCAACTGTTCGTCAACTTCGAGAAACAGGCGAATGATTTCCTCTTCGTCGCTGACATCGGCACGCACGGCAATGGCCTTGGCGCCCATGGCGCGAACCTGCGCCAGCACCTCATGGGCCGCAGCATCATCGGTCAGGTAGTTGATGCAGATCCGATAACCCTGCTTTGCAGCCAGCAAGGCCGTGGCAGCGCCTATGCCGCGGCTGCCGCCGGTGATCACGATGACTTTATCCATAAATACGTGTTCCCCTTACACCGATCCAAATCTGGCTGTCAGAATAACCGCGAAGGCCCGGTTTTGTCAGGTCGCTGTTTTGTTGCCCGGCCCGGCGGGTTCGGCACCTTGGATATCGGCCATGAATTGCTCCGCCGGCAGCGGCTCGCCCAGCAGAAAACCTTGCAGGGCATCACAGCCAAGCGTGGTTAAAAAACTTTGCTGGGTATCGGTCTCCACCCCTTCGGCGACGATACGCAAACCCAGGGCCTGGCCCAGCGCGACAATGGCCGAGACAATCGCCGCATCGTCGCTGTCGTGCTCCAGGTCGCGCACAAAACCGCGGTCGATTTTCAGTTCATTGGCGGGCAGGCGCTTGAGGTACATCAGGCTGGAATAGCCAGTGCCAAAGTCATCGATGGACAGGTCCACGCCCATTTGCGACAACCGCTGCAACACCACCATGCTCGCATCGGCATCGCTCATGGCGGTGGTTTCGGTGATTTCCAGGGTCAGGCTGTTGGCCGGCAACCGATGACGCTCGAGCGCCGCGACCACGCTGTCAACCAGCCCTGAATAGCAGAACTGCAATGCCGACAGGTTGACCGCAATGCGCCAGTGGCTATAGCCCTGATCGAACCATATGCGCATCTGGCGGCAGGCTTCATTGAGCACCCAGTCACCGATGGGGATGATCAGGCCGGTTTTTTCCGCCAGGTCGATAAAATTTTCCGGCAGCAGCAACCCTTGCTGCGGATGCTCCCAGCGCAACAGCGCTTCGGCCCCCACCGGCCGGCTGTTGCTGGCATCGAACTTGGGCTGGTAGTGCAGGCGAAACTGCTGCAGCTCCAGGGCCTGACGCAAGTCCTGCAGCAGCTGCAATTGCTTGCGGGCATTGGTGTTCATCGACGCGTCGAAAAAGCTGTAGCCATTTTTGCCCGCGCCCTTGGCGTGATACATCGCCGCATCGGCGTTCATCAGCAGCTCTTCGGCGGTCAGGCCATTGCCGGGGTACAGGGCGATACCGACACTGGCGGAGATCAGCAGCTCATGCTCATCGACCCGAAACGCCCTGGACAACAGACCCACCTGCCGCGCTGCCACTTGCGGTGCGTCATCAGGCTCCAGCAGACGCACCAGCAGCACAAATTCGTCGCCGCCAATACGCGCCAGGGTGTCCTGGCTGCGCAACTGCTCGCGCAGGCGCAGGGCAACTTCCCGCAGCAAACGGTCGCCCAGATGATGACCAAAGGCATCGTTGACCGGCTTGAAGCCATCGAGGTCGATAAACATCAGCGAGAAGCAGCCGCCCTGCTCCGCCACCTTGCTCATCGCCTGACCGATACGGTCAGCCAGCAGGATGCGGTTGGGCAACCCGGTCAGGGTGTCGTGCAGCGCCAGTTGGGTCAGCTCTTCGTTGGCCAGGGTCAGGGAGTCCGCCAGCGCAGCTGTACGGGCATCGAGGCGGGCATCAAAAATAGAGGTCAGCAAGGCGATGACCAATACCGCCAGGCTGGAAACCAGTACCAGATTGTCCAGGCCGTTACCGCTCAGACCGTCGATGGCGGCACCGCAAAAACTGCCGATGGGAAAATTCGCCGCAGCCATACCGGTGTAATGCATGCCGACAATGGCCAGCCCCATGATTACCGCAGCACCACCGCGCATCAGCCGCACGTAAGGGGTTTGCCGGCGCAGACGAAACGCGATCGACAACGCGGCCGCCGAGGCCCCCACCGCAATCACCAGCGACAGGCCAAACAGTGCCGGGTCGTAATCGATGCCCGGCTGCATGCGCAACGCGGCCATGCCGCTGTAGTGCATGGCGCTGATGCCCGCGCCCATGATCAGGGCGCCAAACAACAACTGCAGCGCCGGCAAACGCGGCTGGCTGACCAGCCACAAGGCAAAGCCCGAAGACAGGATGGCAACCAGCAATGACCACAGGGTCAGCCCCAGGTCGTAGCCCAGCGCCAGTGGCAACTGCAACGCGAGCATGCCGATAAAGTGCATCGACCACACGCCAAAGCCCATTGCCAGTGCACCGCCGGCAATCCACAGGTACTGGGTACGGCCGCGCGCCGTGGCGATGCGACCACTCAGGTCAAGGGCGGTATAAGAGGCCAGAATGGCCACACACAGGGAAATCAGGACCAGCGCGGGGGAGTAACTAGCGGAAACCATGGGCCTACTCGTGAACAGATGCCGAACAGCGTCCATGCCCGGTAAAGAAGCGCAATTGTACTGCTTCCCTGCATTTACGCACCTATCCGCGCGACTAAATCCTTAAGCTCCATGCCCGCTCCCACAAAGAAACTGTCCTCCTGCCTTCAGCTCAGCTCAAACAACCCCGCTGCCCCCATGCCGCCGCCAATGCACATGGCAACCACCACAAACCGCGCACCACGACGACGCCCCTCGAGCAGACTGTGCCCCACCATCCGCGCACCCGACATGCCGAACGGATGACCAATGGCAATCGCCCCGCCGTTGACGTTCAGTCGGTCATTGGGAATCTGCAGAAAGTCACGGCAATACACCACCTGGCAGGCGAACGCTTCGTTGATTTCCCACAGGTCAATATCCGCAACACTCAGACCAAAACGCTTGAGCAACTTGGGAATCGCATACACCGGACCAATGCCCATTTCCTCCGGTGCACAACCACTCACGGCAATCCCGCGATACACGCCCAGGGCTTCGATGCCACGCTGTCTGGCTTCGCCACGGCTCATCAGCAGGACCGCAGCGGCCCCATCGGAAAACTGCGAGGCGTTGCCTGCCGTGATGAACTCACCCTGTTCAATCCACTTGCCGTCTTTCCACACCGGCTTGAGACTCGACAGATCTTCAAGGGTGGTGGAGGGACGGTTGCACTCGTCACGGTCCGCGATCACGTCCTGATGACCGGCGGGCTTGCCTTCCTTGTCAAAGCACAGCTTGCGCGCCGCCAAGGGTACGATCTCATCGGCAAACAGGCCCTCAGCCTGGGCGGCGGCAGTACGTTGCTGGCTCTGCAACGCATACTGATCCTGTACCTCGCGGCTGATGTTGTAGCGCCGCGACACGATTTCCGCGGTTTCGAGCATCGGAATATAAGCCGTCGGCATGCACTCAAGCACGGCCTCGGACTGGGCGCGGTAGGTGTTTTTGTACTTGTTCTGGGTCAGCGACAATGACTCCACGCCACCGGCCACGGCAATCTTCATTTCGCCGGTCATGATGCCATTGGCCGCCACGCCGATACTCATCAGGCCCGAGGCGCACATGCGATCGAGCGCCATGCCCGGCACAGTATCGGGCAAACCGCCGGTGTACGCACACAGGCGGCCGATGTTGTAACTCTGAGTGCCCTGCTGGGCGGCGGCACCCATGATCACGTCTTCCACCGAACCCGGCTCGATACCCGCGCGCTCGACCACGGCACGCACCACGTGACCGCCCAGCACAGGCGCCTCGGTATCGTTGAACGAGCCACGAAAGGATTTGGTCAAGGCAGTGCGGGCGGTGGATACGATCACAACGTCATTCAAATTCATGTTCAAGGCTCACTGTTCAAGGGGGTTGAAGGTGTAGCGGCTGATGGTGTCCACCACGCAGCCGGGGCGTTCGCTGCCCTCGATTTCGACGCTCATGCGCACTACAGCCTGCACGGCCTGGCCCTGCATCTCGACCCGCACCAACTGGCCATGGCCGCGAATCCGCGAACCGACCTTGACCGGCGCAGGGAAGCGCAGCCGGTCACTGCCGTAGTTGACGCCCATGGCCAGGTTCTCGAACTGCATCAGTTGCGGCATAAACAGATTGGCCAGGGCCAGGGTCAGGTAACCATGGGCGATGCAGGCGCCAAATGGCCCGGTGGCGGCGCGCTGAGGGTCGACATGGATCCACTGGTGATCGCCCGTGGCTTCGGCAAACAGGTTGATCCGTTCCTGGGTCAGCAGCAGCCAGTCTGTGCGCCCCAGATCCATGCCCTCGGCCGCCAGCAACTGCCCGGTGCTGCTGAAAACTGTGCTCATGCTCTGTTCCTCACGCGTGTTGCGAGCTGACGGGCAGCACTTCGCCGACCATGTACGAGGCATAGTCACTGGCCAGAAACACCATGACATTGGCCACTTCCCACACTTCGGCGGCGCGGCCAAAGGCTTCGCGGCTGGTGAGCTGGTCGAGCAATTCGCTGCTGGCGGCTTTTTTCAGAAAGTCGTGCAGGGCGATCGACGGCGCCACAGCGTTGATCCGCACGCCGTTTTCGGCGGCTTCCAGGGCGCTGCAGCGGGTCAGGGCCATGACTCCGGCCTTGGCCGCAGCGTAATGGGCCTGCTCCTTTTGCGCGCGCCAGCCCAATACCGAGGCGTTGTTGACGATGGCTCCGGCGCCACGGCGCTCCATATGCGGGAGCATGGCGCGGGTCATACGCATGGTGCCGGTCAGGGTGATATCCAGTACCGACGACCACTGCTCATCGGTCATTTCGGTCAGGCGTACCTGACCGCCAAGCCCGGCGTTGTTGATCAGCACATCGACACCGCCCAGCGCCTCCTCAGCGGCGGCGACCAGGGCTTGCACGTCGGCTTCGACGGTGACGTTGCACAGCTGCCCGTAGACCGCCTGCAAGCCGGTTTCGGCCTTTAGCCGCTCGACTGCCTCTTCGAGACGACGCGGGTGGATATCGGAAATCATCAGGGCGCGACAGCCCTCTTCCGCGCAGCGTTTGGCCGCGGCATAACCGATACCGGCGCCGGCTGCGGCAGTGATCAAAATCGACTTGCCAGCCAGTAACTGGTGGCCGGGGACATAGGGAGGTGCTTGTCTCATGGTTGAATTCTCTTGTTAAGCGGCAAATCAAAAGCCCCTCACCCTGGCCCTCTTCCAAAGGGAGGGGTTGGGGTGAGGGCCAGCGGTATCAGCTACCCCACACCCGCTGCGGTGCAGGCGCTTCGGCCAGAATCTGGCCCAGGGCAACCCCCACTTCTTCGGGTTGCCATTGCGCGCCCTTGTCGCGGGTCACCCCGGTGCGCCAGCCATCGCCCAGGGACAATCGCCCACCCTGGCTTTCGATGATCTGCCCGGTAACATCCCCCGACAGTTCGCTGCCCAGCCATACCACCAGCGGCGCGACGTTTTCCGGTGCCCATGAATCAAAGCCACCGTCTTCAGGTTTTTTCACCATGTCCGGCATCGCGCTTTCGGTCATCGAGGTCCGCGCCGCCGGCGCCAGGGCATTGGCCGTCACGCCGTAGCGCCCCAGCTCGGCTGCCTGCACCAGGGTCAGCGCGGCAATCCCGCCTTTGGCTGCGCTGTAGTTGGACTGCCCCACCGACCCCTGCAGGCCCGCGCCGGAACTGGTGTTGATGATCCGTGCCGCCACCGGCCGGCCAGCCTTGGCCAGGTCGCGCCAGCGCTTGCCAAGGATATTGGCCAGGCAAAAATGCCCCTTGAGATGCACACGCATGACCGCATCCCAGTCCTCTTCAGCGAGGCTGATAAACATGCGGTCACGCAGGATTCCGGCGTTGTTGACCAGCACATGCACTTCGCCAAACGCGGCCAGGGCGGCGTCGACGATGTGCTGTGCCGTGGCCAGGGTGGTGATGTCATCGGCATTGGCAATGGCCTGCCCACCAGCCTGGAGGATTTCTGCCACGACCTCTTCGGCGGCTTCGCGACGAATATCGTTGACCACCACATTGGCGCCCTGCCCGGCGAACGCCAGCGCGTAAGCGCGGCCCAAACCGCCGCCCGCGCCGGTAATGATGACGGTACGTTCTGCACAAATTGCCATGTCGTTGCTCCTAGAGGCGTTCAATAATCGTCACGTTGGCTTGACCGCCGCCTTCGCACATGGTCTGCAAACCGTAGCGGCCACCGCTGTGCTCAAGCTGGTTGAGCAGGCCGGTCATCAACCGTGCACCGCTTGCCCCCAACGGATGGCCGAGAGCAATTGCACCGCCGTTGGCGTTGGTCCTGGCCGGGTCGAAATCCAGCTCCTTGGCCCAGGCCATCACCACCGAGGCGAAGGCTTCGTTGATTTCAACAAGGTCAATGTCCTGCATGCCCATGCCAGCCTTTTTCAGTGCGGCACGGGTGGCGGCAATCGGGGCCCTGAGGTGCCAGATCGGGTCGTCGCCCAACACCGACAGGTGATGGATCCGCGCCCGTGGCGTGAGGTTGTAGCGTTTGAGCGCCGCCTCGGAGACCACCAGCAAGGCGGCCGAGGCATCGCAGGTCTGGCTGGATACCGCAGCGGTGATCGACGCAAACTCGGCAAACACCGGCTCCAGTTCGGCCATTTTGGCCAGGCTGGTTTGGCGCGGTGTTTCGTCGTCCCTTACCCCTTCACAGGGCACGATTTCGTTGACGAAACGGCCGTCGGCCATGGCGGCCAGCGCCCGGCGATGGCTCTCCAGGGCATAGGCTTCCATGTCCTGCCGGCTGATGTTCCAGTGGTCGGCGATACGCTGAGCGGCGTAGAACTGGTTGACCGGCTGTTTGCCAAAGCGCGCTTGCCAGCCCTTGCTGCCGGAGAACGGGTCGGCAAAGCCCAGTGGCTGCCCGGCCAGCATCGCCGAGGAAATCGGAATCTGGGTCATGGTCTGCACGCCACCCACGGCAATCACATCCTGGGTGCCACTCATCACCGCTTGCGCGGCGAAGTGCAGCGCCTGTTGCGATGAACCGCACTGGCGATCGATGGTGGTGCCCGGCACGTTCAGCGGCAAACCGGCGGCCAGCCAGCTGGTGCGGGCGATATCACCGGCCTGGGAGCCGATGGTGTCGACACACCCAAAAATCACGTCGTCATATTCGTCGGCCGGAATTGCGTTGCGCTCCACCAGTGCTTTGAGCACATGGGCGCCGAGGTCGATGGCATGGACGTGGACCAGGCCGCCCTTGCGCTTGCCGGTGGGGCTGCGCAATGCATCAACAATATAGGCTTCAGGCATCGGTCAATCCTCGAAGGTGTGACCGCAGCCCAGAGGCGCCGCGCCACTCAATACATATTCGGCCACACGGGCCTTGTGCAGCGCACGGTCGCCCCAGGCACTGTCCAGTGCCCAGGCGCGCTTCATGAACATTTGCAGGTCGACTTCCCAGGTGTAACCCATCGCCCCATGCACCTGGATGCCGTGGCGGGCCGCCAGCCAGCTGGCTTCGCAACTGGCCAGGCGCGCCTGGGACACCCACACGGCGGCATTCGGTTCGTTGTGTGCCAGCGCGTAAGCGGCGCGGTACAGCACCGGTTTGGCGAACTCCAGCGCAGTAGCCACGTCGGCCAGATGATGCTTGACTGCCTGAAAACTGCCGATGGGCTTACCGAATTGTTTGCGCTGCGCGGCGTAGTCCACCGATAAATCCAGCATGCGCTGAGCCAGCCCGAGCAACTGCCCGGCCACCGACAGTGCGCCCCGATCAAGGGTTTGCGCCCACAGCTGGCGGCCCTGTTCGCCCTGCGCCACCAGGGTGGCTGCGCCGGGTTGCCAACTGACCTGCGCCAGGCGCCGAGAGGCATCGATACTGGCGTGATTTTGCACATCGACCTGGCTACGCGGCACGGCGTGGACTTCATCGCCATGGGCCAGCAGCAGCAAGTCAGCGTGGGCGGCATCGGCCACCAGCGGATTGACCGGGTGCCCGATGGCCACCCGCAAACTGCCGTCGGCAATGCGTTCCAGCCATTCGCCGCGACGGGCTACGCCGTCATCCAGCCCGGCGATCAGCGCACTGGCCACATAAGCGGTATCACCCAGGGAATCTGGGATGGCGTAGTAACCCAGTTCCTGGGTCATCAGGGCCCAGGCCACATCGTCCATGCCCAGGCCACCGAAAGCTTCGGGGATCGACAATGCGGTCAGGCCCTGCTCGGCGATCTTGTTACGCAAATCCGGGGAGCGACCGACATCGGTTTCCCAGATTTCACGGAGCATTTCGGGGGCCGCTTCGGTCATCAGAAAACGGCTGATGGCCTCGCGAAAAGAGATCTGGTCTTCGGTAAAGGTAAAGTCCATGCCCGGCCTCACTTCGGCAGGCCGAGCATGCGCTCGGCGATAATGTTGCGCTGGATCTCGTTGGTGCCGGCGTAAATGGGCCCGGCCTGGGCGAACAAAAAGCCGTCCAGCCAGCTGTAGCCGCCCACCGATTGACCGGTCAGCTCGCCACTGGCGCCGAGAATGCGCATGGCGGTTTCGTGCATGCGCAGATCCAGCTCCGACCAGAATATTTTGTTGGTGCTCGACTCGGCGCCAATCTGTGCCCCGCGGCTCAGGCGGCCCACGGTGTGGTACGCAGACAGGGCGTAAGCCTGGGCGTCCGACCAGGCCTTGCACACCGCCTCGCCAAGGCTCGGATCACGATCGGCGCTGGTGCGGTTGGCCTGGTACAGCTCCACCAATTTGCGCGCCGTGTATTGAAAACGGGCCGGGGAACGCAGCAGCAGACCTCGCTCGAAGCCGGCAGTGGCCATTGCCACATGCCAGCCCTGGCCTTCATCGCCAATACGGTTTTCCAGCGGGATGCGCACGTCATCAAAGAACACTTCGGCAAACGCATCCTTGCCGTTCAGGGCCTTGATCGGGCGTACGGTGACCCCCGGTGCATTGAGCGGCACCATCACGAAGGACAGCCCGTGATGGCGGCTGGACGACGGATCGCTACGGAACAAGCCGAACAGCCAGTCGGCAAAAATCGCTCGTGTGGACCAGGTTTTCTGGCCGTTGAGCACGTAGCTGTCGCCATCGCGGGTGGCCTTGCTGGTGATAGCGGCCATGTCGGAACCTGCGTTCGGTTCGGACCAGCCCTGGGCCCACATGTCGGTACTGGCGGCCATGCGCGGCAGGAAACGCAGTTTTTGCGCCTCGGTGCCGAACTCCATCAGCGTCGGGCCGAGCAACAGCTGGCCGTTCTGATTGACCCGCATCGGCCCGCCGGCGCCGTAATATTCCTCTTCGAAAATCAGCCACTCGATCAGGTCGCAGCCGCGCCCGCCCAGCTCGGTGGGCCACATGACCATCGACAGACGGTTTTCGAATAATTTGGCTTCCCACTGGCGGTGTTGCTCGAAGCCCTCGCGGGTATCGTAGCTGGCCAGCGGCGTGGTCGGCAGGTTGTCCGCCAGCCATTGGCGCACCTCCTGGCGAAAGGCCTTTTGTTTGGGGGAGTAGGTCAGATCCATCGTCAGCTCCTCAGAAGTTGGCGTCGCGTTTTTCAACGAATGCGCGGCGGGTTTCGGCGGAGTCCGTGCTGTTGTAGGCCTGCAGCGTGAACCCCTGTTCCCAGCGGTATTTGTCTTCCAGGTTGCCGTCTTCGATACCGTTCAGGGCCTCCTTGGCGATGCGGATCATGTCCGGGCTTTTGCTGGCGATCTTGCGGGCAATTTGCAGCGCGGTTTCACGCAATTGCTCAAGGGGCACCACGCGCTCGATAAAGCCGTATTGCTGGGCGTCAACGGCACTGATCTTGTCGCCGGTCAAAAACAGATAACGGACTTTCTGCACCGGGAACAGACGCTGCAAATGCGCCCCGCCGCCCATGGCGCCGCGATCCACTTCGGGTAAGGCAAAACTGGCGCAATCGGAGGCAACGACAATATCGGCAGCGCCGGTAATACCGATCCCGCCACCCAGCACATAGCCATGCACGGCAACAATCACCGGCACCGGATTGCGGTGAATGGCCTTGAAGGTGGCGTAGTTGCCGGCATTGACGGTCACGATACGTTCGGGGTGGGCGTCCAGTTCCTTGATATCGACCCCGGCGCAGAAGCCACGACCCTCGGAGCGGATCACGATGACTCGCACTTGCGGGTCTTGCCCCAATGCTTCGAGAGTACGTGCCAGATCGAGCCATTCCTGGCTGTCGAGGGCATTGACCGGTGGCCGGTCGATCACCAGTTCAGCGACGCCCGCGTCGATACTGGTCTGAAATGCGGTATGGGCTGCGCTGTTCACATGTGCTCCTGGATTGGCAAAAAAACCATGGGAGCAGTATGGGAAGGCGCGCGAGGCGGATCATCGTCCGTTGAGACTAAACATAAGACACAGAGCCACAGGCGCACGCCCGTATAGCCACAAGTAAATGCCCGCGGCAGCGATCAATCATCATTAATTAATCACACCCTACGCCATAAGAACTAATGAACTTACGTTTTACTTGGATATTTCACTCAAACAACACAGCACTCTCTTATAAAAACAGATCAGCCGCCCCAGCAGAAAATAACAAAGCTCAAACAATACAACTTGTTGCCATAGCCTGCACTTACAGGAGGAACTTATACAAGCAGGATTATTCACTCAACTATCAAAGGAAGAAAGCCGCAAGATCGCAAGACCAAAGCCACTTAAACGTTCGCACTTGGCTACTTTAACCATCCTGAAATTCTAATATTCTGATCCAGCTTGACCAGCCGGGGGTCGAAAGCCCATTCCAGCCTGATGACAAACGCCAGATATCTGGACGGAATTCAAACTTAATCATCCTCGGCCGATTGGAAAACACTCTGTTTCCACAAATGCATGTTCCTTTACACCTATTATACAACAGGTAAACAAAATGTTAATAAACAAAACCGCTCTGGTTGCTGCGGCAGTAATGGTGTTCGGTGTTTCCAGTGCATGGGCTGCCGACAGTACAAGTACCCAGATTAATATCAGCGCCACTGTTCCAAGCACTGCTTTCTATGCACAAGCCTCTAGCCCGACCTTCGGTCAGGCTGAAGTAATGGGCTATGACATCGGCCAAAACAAAATCAACAGCCTTCGTGAAAACTTCACCTACAAGAGCACAGGCGGTGCATTGCGCGCGTATATCGATGGCGGGCCACGGGCGCTGTTCAACGGTAACACCGCACACAACATCCCTCTGACCACCAAATTCAACGGTGTGACCCTTACGGCTGCAGCCCTGGAGGTGGCAACCGCCCCCGCCTCCGCCGCAGGCGGTACTGCAGAGCTGGAGGTATCTGCTGGCGCCATACCAACAGGTGCCTCTGGCAATTTCAGTACCGCATTTACCGTGATGTTCGACAGCACGCCACCCACCCCCTGATCTGCCAACACCGTTGATTCATCTGGCGATACCCGCGCCCGGCCGGTTTTCGACCGGGCGCCTCTTCTGGATTGACTGTCCGTTATTAGAGTATTGCGTTTATGTTCCCGATGACTCGCATCGCGGTGACGCTGGCCTTGTTGTTCCCTGCAGCATCAATGGCAGCCGCAGAAGTCAGTACACCCCGAAGTTTGCTTGCCCAGGCCAAAGGCTTGCCGGCTGACTTCGAAGAGCACCTTTTCGATGTACCGCTGGCCGTTCAGGTCGAGCGCAACTCGCAACTGGTGGGTGAAGCCATGGTCGTACTGACCCGCGATGATCGTCTGACCCTCCTTGAGTTCACCGACTTCAACGCCAGCCAGATTCCGGCCAGTGAGCGCGACACCTGGTCGGAGTTTCTCCAGCAAGGAGTGCAACTGGGAGCCTGCACTGGCAAATGCCCCGAACAGTTAATGGCGGTTCATTACAACCTGGAAAACTCCATGGTCTCGTTGCTGACCGCCAGGGCGGAACAGAATTATCAGAAGAGCCGCTATCACGAATTGCCCAGCGGCGGCAGCGGCGGTTTGATTGTGCGCAATCAGCTAAACCTCACCGCCGGCCAGCGAGAGCAAGTTGACGGTCGTTATGGCCTGGAGGCCAGCGGCAGCATCGGCCACTGGAGCCAAACGCTCAACCTGCAACTCACACGCATGGATGGTCCGGACCAAAGTCAGCTCAAACATGCTGTCTATGAAGCCCACACCCAGCGTGAACTGGAAGGTACATTTCTGCGCCTGGGCTATTTCACTCCAGGCTCCGAAGGTTTGACCCGGCAAATTCGCACTTTTGGCGCCAGCCCCGATACCACAGTGGGCATCATGTATGGCAGTTCCGACAGCCTGGTCATCGATCAAGCCAAACCCGGCGTATACCCGGTGTATGTCACCGCCAGTCGTCCGGCAACGGCACAAATCTACCGCAACGGCCTGTTGATCAATTCCCAGCTGGTTGCCGCCGGTTTGCAGAGCCTCGATACCCGCCCCTTGCCCAGCGGTATTTACGAAGTCGAGGTTCGCCTGGTCGAAGACGGCCGAGTTAGCAGCACGTCTTCGGAGCTGATCTATAAACCGTCCAACTGGCGCAACTACGACGACCCATGGCGCTATAACCTGTTCGCCGGACGCGAAAGCAAACTGCTGAGCAACTGGGACGACCAGGCCACCGGCGACATGACCGCCGGCGCCTCGCTCAATTACCTGCTGCACCCGCGCGCCATCCTGGGTCTGTCTGCGCGCCAGGTAAAAAACAGGATGCAATGGGGCACCGCCATTGACTGGACGCTGGCCAGCAATCTCACCTTTTATGCCAATCTTTACAAGACTCAAAGCTACGGCACCGGTGTCGACTTTAACGGCCAGTACCACTACGGCCTCGGCAATGTCGTGTTCAACCACAACCGCAGCTGGCTCGACACCCGTAACACCTACGAAACCCTGCCGGACGGCACGCGCCTGCGCACAAAGTCCAGCTATGTGGGCCAGACCAGCACTACCGCCCTGTCCCTGAACCATCGCTTCGGCCTGCAAAGCACCTTGAGTGCCCGCCTCTCCCACAGCAATGGCTATAGCCGCGGCTACGGCCTGGACGTGGGCTGGGCGCAACCCACGCACCTGTTTGGCAGCGACGGTAACTGGCGTTTGTCGGTCTTTGATCGACCCGGCAGCCTCAGTTCCGGCAACAAGCGCAATCGCGGGGTCGACCTGAGCATCAGCCTGGCCCTCGGCGGCCCGGGTGAACGCTGGTCAGCCAGCCTGGGGTCACGCACCGGCCGGGACGGTGAGCGTGACAACAATGCCTCCCTCAGTTACAGCAAAAATATCGAAGGCCACGTCCTGCAAAGCGTGGCTGCCACCGCAAGTACCGATACCTACGGAGTGGGCGTCAATGGCCGGGCCACCTTCCTGACCGACAGCCTCAGCGCCGATACCTTTGTGCAACGCTCGTCTTATAACGGCTACCTAAGCGGTGGCCTTAACCTGGACAGCACCATCGCCCTGAGCGGCTTGACCATGGCCATGAGCAGTGAGCCCTCCGGGCGCGGGGCCGGAATGATCGTCGACGTCGAGTCCGATATCGCCAACATTGCCTTGCGTGCCGATGACCTCAGCGGTGGCAGCACCATGCTGCGCCCCGGCCGCAACTATATTCCCCTCACCGCGTACGAGAGCAGCTCAGTCAGTTTCGACTTTCAGGGCAACCACGTGCCCGCCGCTGCGATCCAGCCACCTCGCGCCCGTTATCACCTGAACAAGGGCGGCGTGGGCTACCGCAAGATCAACGTGGTGAATACCGTCACCGTTCTTGGCCGCTTGATTGACGCGGACGGTAACCCGCTCAAGGGTTATCACATCATCAACACCACCAGCCGCGGCATCAGTGAAGTGGACGGTTTCTTCTCAATGGAGATGAACGCCGGCACTCCCACTCTGGAAGTGCGCAAGGACGAAGCATTACTCTGCCAATTCCGTATCGACATCAACAAAACCCTCAGGCAGAACAATGTGCTGGAAATCGGCGACCTGCGTTGCCATCCCGACACGTTGGCAGAATCGGCTAATAATGTTGAGGCAGCAGGATGAAGCGGAACAATCTAGCGGACTTCAACGTAAAGTGTTTATTGAGTCTGGTACAAAGCCGCAGGCTAAATCGGATGGCAAAAACCGCTGCCGGTATTGTATTGATTTTTGTTTGTGGCCTTGTTGCCCCGCCCAATACTCACGGGGTAGAGATAACAATAAATGCAGAGTTCAAACCTGACCCCGCCTTTCCCAATCGCAATGTATTTACGAATAAAACACCGAATACCGGTCAATATTGCTATTACAACCCTGCTGACTGCGCTTCCAAAGGCGTGTTCGGCATCGCCGCCCCCGTAGTTTTCAGGTCTGCGGTGCCTGTAGTAGCCAATCACACAGATCCGCGTCAAGGTGCGATGGTGACAATCCCGGGAGCATGGCGGACATTAACCGTCAGGCACAACCAGACTCTGGAAACAGAGGAAGTGAAGATCCGTATAACCGGTTTTGGTACAGTACTGAGCATTGACCCCGACACCGTACACACCCTGGTTCCTGGTGCGACAAGCTGGGGGGACGGGCATAACAAACTGTGGTCCGGAAGTAACTGGTCGATACCGCCGTCACCCTGCACCAGAAAATCGACGCCCCTCTACACCGGTGGAAATTTTTGGTTCTTTTGGGGAGCACCGGAGGCCGATGTAACCTGTGCCAAAAAGGCACTTTACAACATCCCAAAGTTGGCATACCACTCTTTGGACTTCGCCTACGAATTAAAGACACCTGATCCATTAGGCATGTCAGCAGGTGACTATTCCGGAAACTTGGCTTACACAATAGGGCCTTACCAGGATTTCGACATGGGTGATTTGTTGATCCCTAACAGCTCCGTGCTGAATCTCAATTTTAACCTGAACGTTCAGCACACCTTAAAAGTTGATATCCCCCCGGGCGGTAATAGGGTCGATCTGGTTCCCAAAGGCGGCTGGTATCAATGGTTGCTCATAGCTCGAGTACCGGAAACACTTGCCAGCGACCAATCCTTTAGTGTTTCCGCCAGTTCACGTTTCAAGATGCTGTTGAGCTGCGAAAGAGTCATGGGCGACACCTGCGCACTCAGCAACAACGTGAGCCACAACGTGCCGATCAATATATTTGTCAGTCTGCCCGGCGGCATTACCGATTCAAACGGCGCTTCGATCACCCGTAAGCCCTTGCTTACAAGCGGCCAGGGTACTGAACTGTTCCAGCCCAGCCGATATGTGGATGGAAAAACCGGGGTACTGCACTTCGAAATCGAAAAGAAATACGTGAATGAAATGCTCGACCAGGCAGGCACCTATAAAGGAAATGTGACCGTCATCTGGGATTCGGAAGTTTAAGACTCCCGGGTAGTCAATAGAGAAAACAGGAACTTACCATGAAACTTGCAAGTGCCATACTCAGTCTATGGGGTATCTCATTGGGTGCCATCGCGGGCCCCAGTATCAACGTCGGAACCGTCTTTGACTATATGGATGGCGATAAAAGCACCTATTTGAAGCGAGTGTATAACGGCGGCGGCAGCACCGCCTTTGTTCGCGTCTCCATACTGGAGATAGTCTACAAAGCCGACGGCACTTCAGAAGAAGTACCGCTGAAAACCCAAGGCAATGCAGCCATGCGTGATGGCCTGATCGCCAGCCCGGCACGGCTGATAATCCCTGCCAGCGGCACCCAGGGCACCCGCCTGCTGTTCAAGGGGATACGTGACCAAGAGCGGTATTTTCGCGTGCGTTTTGTGCCGGTCGTGCCGGAAAAAGAAGATGAATTTGCCCTTTCCACCGAAGAAACCGACGCCTATAAAAAAACCCTGTCGGCCGGGATCAACGTGCTCGCAGGCTATGGCACCTTCTTTGTGGTACGCCCTGAAAACGCCGGTTTTGATACCCAGATAAACGACACCGCACAACAGTACTCAGTCAAAAACAACGGCAATACCATCATGCTGCTTGATGAATTCAAAGACTGCTCCGTCCAAAACCCGCTGGAGTGCGAGCCCGTTACCAAAAACCATATCTTGCCGGGTCGCCTGTTCAGCTTTACCAAAAAAGCTGGCCGTCATTATCGCTTTATCCTGATTGAGGGCAGTAACAATAAACCCATGGAGGTTAAAGGCTGATGCATCTATCTGCGTGCAAAATCTCATGCCTGACTGTCGCGGCAAGCCTGGCACTCTGGATGCAAGCGGGGTTTGCAGCGCGCGAAGAACACATCTTTGAAGTGAGTGTCACTATTCCGACCCCGGACTTCTATATATTGCCCGTGGAGTCGCAGTTTCTTGAGCGCACACAAATAATGAAGTGGAACCTTGCCCGCGGGTATCTGGAGCCCCTGCAGGCGTCATTCGATGTGCGCAGTCGCAGTGGCGCCATTACCGCACGCCTGGGCCATGAATCAATGCTGTCCAACGGAAGGGATCTGATCAGCCTGCGGGTCAAGTTCAATGGCCACGAACTTGCGCTGACCGACACAGTGGTCGTGCCCGACAACGAAGCCAAAACGGGTTACAGGGTTCCCTTACGAATCGAGGCGATCAAGCCTGAAACAGGTTTTAAGCCAGGGGCATACTTTGGCAGTGTCCAAATCATGTTTGATGGGCCGACGCCTTCTGCAGCTCAATAAACAGCACTCAGGTAATAGCATGAAGAATAAACCCTCCAGGGCCTCTGTCATTGATTACAACCCCACTCCTTTGAATAACGTACCATTCTCAATATATCGGCAAACTTGTGTATTGGCCATTTTTGTATTGACACTTGGTTTTCTTCAGCCTGTGTATGCTGCGAACGTCAATGTGCGGGCCGAGTTCAAGCCCGACCCGGCACTTCCACACCAAAATACATTCACAAACAAAACACCCAGCAATAGCCACTACTGCAGCTACGTGCCTCAAACCTGTATCAATAAAGGCATTATCAGCATTTCCGCCCCTATTTCCTTTCGCAACTCCAGCCGGATAATTGCCAACAACCCAGACCCCAGGCAAGGCATGATGATTCGGGCAAACAGTGATTGGCGTACTCTGATCGTCACCCATGCTCAAACGCTGGAAACTGAAGAGTTACAGGTTCGTATCACCGGCATTGGAACATATACATCTATCGAACCACAGAACATCCATACCTTGGTACCCAATGCAAGCAGCTGGTCGGATGGTCTCAATAAATTATGGGTGGGAGGTTATTTATGGCGGGGGGCTGGCACCTGCATTGGTGCGACGACATTCGTCGCTAACTGGTTCGGAATCCCGATCTACTGGACAACACCTGTTTCCGGAGCAACCTGTAGTAGAGCAGCACTGTACGACATCCCCAACTTCACTTATCGAACCCTGGACTTCTCTTATGAAATGAAGACGCCCAACCCACTCGGAATGTCATCGGGTGATTATAATGGTGAAATCAACTATACCGTGGGGCCTTACCAAGACATTGACATGGGAGACAATATGCTCCCCAGCGACAATATACTCACGATCAAATTCCTGCTTAATGTCCAGCACACCCTTAAAGTGGATATTCCACCCGGCGGCAATAAAGTAGAACTGACACCCAAGGGTAGTTGGCAAGAATGGATGCAAAATGGCCGCACGCCCGAGAAACTTTTTCGGGATCAGCCTTTCATGATTTCTGCCAGCTCACGTTTCAAGATGCAACTGGCCTGTGACCGGTTGGTAGGCGATACCTGCGCAATCAGCAATACCAGCAGCGGCCACTCAGTTCCAGTCGATGTTCTGGTCAGCATGCCCAATGGCATCGGCAATGATGATGACTCCTCGGTCTCTCGAGAACCCCTAAGGGCTTCAACTGGACTGCTGTTCAAGTCCACGCACTATGTCGATAACAAGCCATCCACGCTGCATTTTGAAATACAAAGGCAGCATGTCCTGCAGATGTTGTCCGAGCAAGGCAAGTATTCCGGGAATATCACGGTAGTCTGGGACTCCGAAATCTGACTCGGGCTAATCAAACGGACTAGTCCGGCTCAGGGATTGCACCCGTGCTGCGCGCTTTCATGCTGGCGCCTTGATCCGTATTTTTACGACGAGGCCCATATGGAGCTTGCCCTGACAGACGAACAGCGAATGATTCAGGCATCCGCCGAACGTTTTTTGAACCAAGTGGCCAGCTCCGCTGCGGTGCGCACGGCCATGACCAGCGATCAGGGGTACGACACCGCTACCTGGGCGCGAATGGCCAGGGAGCTGTATTGGCCCGCACTGGCGATCCCCGAGGCCTATGGAGGTCTTGGCCTGGGCTTTGTCGAAGTCAGTCTGCTCCAGGAACAGCTCGGGCGCTGCCTGCTGCCCACACCATTCTTTGCAACCTGCTGCCTGGCCACCCCTGCCCTGCTGCTCAGTCGCAATGAAGCACTCAAGGAACGCTGGCTGCCGTTGATTGCCGCCGGTGAGATTCGCGCCAGCCTCGCCTACACCAGCGCGCCTCGCTGGGACGACAGCGCCGTGCAGGTGTATGCGCAGAGCCATGCGGGGGGTTATCGCCTCAATGGCGAGTATCACTATGTGATCGATGGCAGCGATTGCCAGCTGTTGATCATTGCCGCACGCACGCCGGGCAGCGTCGGCGAAGCCGGTATCCGCCTGTTTGCACTGCCTGCCGATACTCCCGGGATTGTTTGCCAGTGGCAACCGACACTGGATCAGACCCGCCGCCTGGCTACCATCACCCTGAACGATGTAGTCGTCCACGACGATCAGTTGCTCAGCGAACCCGGGCAAGGCTGGCCGATGCTGCGCGATGTGCTGCAGATAGCCTGTGTTGGCCTGGCGGCCGAGCAGACCGGTGGCGCACAGCAGTCGCTGGACATCACTCTGGCCTATATCAGCGGCCGCGAACAATTTGGTCGCACTATCGCCAGTTTCCAGGCCATCAAGCACCGCTGTGCCGATTTGATGCTGGCCATCGAATGCGCGCGCTCGGCCAGTTACTACGCTGCCTGCATTGCCGCCGAGTGCCTGAATATCGATGGTGATCCGGGTATCCGTGAGCAACTTGGGGAAGCCGCGGCCACTGCGAAAATTTTTGCCAGCGAAGGCTTTTTCCAGTGTGCCGCCGAGTCCATCCAGTTGCACGGTGGCGTGGGTTTTACCTGGGAATACGACCCGCATCTGTATTTCAAGCGAGCCCGGGCCAGTGAGCAGATGCTCGGCACCCCGGCGTTTCATCGCGAGCAATTGGCCCGGCAGATTTTCGGAGAGTGCACATGAATATCGGTTTTAGCGCAGCAGATGAGCAGTTTCGCCAACAGGTTGCGCAGTGGATGCAGCAGCACCTGAGCGGTGACTTTGCAGCTTTGCGCTTTCGCGGTGGCCCGGGGGATGAGGACTTTGCTCCCGGGTTGCGCAAGCGCTGGGAACAGGTCTTGGCCCAAGGCCACTGGGTGGGTGCTGGCTGGGCCACCGAGCATGGCGGCCGTGGCTTGAGCATCAGCCAGCAAGTGATCTTTTTCGAAGAGTACGCAAGGGCGGGTGGCCCGGGACGTATGGGCCATATCGGCGAAGGGCTGGTAGGGCCGACGATTGCGGCCTTTGGCAGCCAGGAACAGCAGCAACGTTTTTTGCCGCCGATACTGGCGGGCCAGCACTTTTGGTGTCAGGGCTACTCCGAACCGGGTGCCGGGTCGGACCTGGCCAATATAAAGACCCGCGCCAGTTTCGATGAAGACCGCGGGCAATGGTTGATCAGCGGGCAAAAGGTCTGGACCTCACTGGCTCATGAATCGGACTGGTGCTTTGTGCTGGCACGTACCGAGCCGGGAAGTGTTGGCCATCGCGGCCTGTCGTTCTTGCTGGTGGAGATGGACCAGCCGGGTATACGGGTACAGCCGATCCGGCAATTGACCGGTACCAGTGAATTCAACGAGGTTTTTTTTGATCAGGCGCGGGCTTCGGCAGACAACCTGATCGGCCAACCGGGTGATGGCTGGAAAATCGCCATGGCGCTGCTGGGGTTTGAACGCGGGGTATCGACCCTGGGCCAGCAAATGCAGTTTCAGAATGAGTTGGACGAAGTGGTGCGTATTGCCAAGGCCAATGGTGCGGCGCAAGACCCGGTGCTGCGCCAGCGCATCGCACAGGCCTGGAGCGGCTTGCGGGTGTTGCGCTACAACTCGTTGCGCATGTTGTCCGGGGTACAGGATGGCAGCCTGCGGCCTGAAGCGACGATCTACAAACTGGCCTGGTCGACCTGGCATGTGGCCCTGGGCAAGCTGGCGATGGATGTACTGGGGCCAGAGGCCGAGTTGCTGGCCGGGGCGCCTTATGAGCTGACACGGTTGCAGGCGCTGTTTCTGTTTACCCGTGCGGATACCCTTTATGGCGGCAGTAATGAGATTCAGCGCAATATCATTGCCGAACGAGCGCTGGGGATGCCGCGGGAGGCCCGGTAGACGGGCTGAGAATCACAAGCCCTCTCATCCCGCCCCTCTCCCTCCGGGAGAGGGTTGCCGTGAGGGCCCGGGTCAAAAGGTGTACTTGCCATTGAACGACAGGTAATCCCGATCCGCCATTGTCCGTCCCTGGGCAATATCGGCCGAGCTCAAATACGCCACATAAGTCAGCCCCAGCTGAAAGTTGCCCAGGTACTTGAAATCACCACCCACTGTCAGACGCTTTTCAGCACGGCCCAACCCCGAATAGGCACTGCCGTCAATGTTCTGGGTCCAGGTGGCCTTGGTGGTCAAGTCCCAGCCGTTGAATACGCTGGGGTGATCGAAATAGGCGCCGATCCCCAACAGGCTTGAACCCCGTGTTTGACCGTCATACACATATTTATTGAAAGTCCCGTCCGTGCCCGCCCCGCCACCGCTAATGGTCAGGTCATCCACGCCCTGGATGCGCTGGTGCATCACCTCGGTCATCAGGGTGGTCTGCTGCGCCATAAACGTCGGCCCGATCATGTACACGGCATTCAGGTTTCCCTGCCACACCTGCCCCCGCGCCGGCGCACCGTTGCTCAGGTACACCGCCGCGCCGTCGCGATAGCTCAGGTCACCGGCGAATTGCACCGAATCACCGGCTTTGGTGGTGAAACTGATGCCGGTGAGCTTGATGTTGTCAAAGTAACCCAGCTGGTAACTCGGGCCATTGCCGTTGCCACCCACTTTGTTCAGGGACGAGTAATGGGTCTGCCCGGTAAAGTCGAAGAACAGTGCCGGGACGCGGTCGTGATAACGGTAATGAAACAGGCCGACCTCGGTGTTTTGCGTCACCCTGTATCGGGTGCCCAGGCCCCACTCGCCGCTGTCGCCCGGTTTGACCGAGCCGCCGTAGCCGACTGCGGCCCCGTTGGGCAGGTGGTCGACGATGCCCGGGGCGAGCCGGAAAAACTCGGCCCCCGGGCCAAAGGTATCGCTGCCAAAGTAGTCGCCCACGGGGTTGAGCTGGGTTTCTTCCCACTTGTACTGGTAGAACCCGAGCAGGGTCAGGTCTTCGTTCACCGACCACGCGCCCGATATCTGCCCCACCGGCAAGTAGGCATCCTTGGCTTCGGTGCCGGGCACGTTGAACTTGGTCGAATCCACCGGTGCCTGGCCCTGGCTGATGTTGGGCCAGAACAGGCTCTCGCCCCAGGCCACCAGATGCCGCCCGGCCTTTAGTGACAGGTACTGGTCATCATTGACGGTAAAGTCGCCATACACATAAGCATCCAGCAGCCGCGCCTTGCTGCCGCTGAGTTTGCGCGTGTCCTGGCTGAAGTCGTTGTAGCGTCCGGTCTTGTTCACCGTGTCCGGTGAGTCGTTGTCGTTGCGCTGGTGGTAGACCTCGTCATAGAAATGACTGCCGCGCACCACGGCGCCGAGGTTGTCGTGCTTGAGCATCAACTCGCCAAATACGCTGACCCGGTTGTTGATCAGCGAGCCGCGCTTGAAGTTGCGCGTGGCATCATCGTAGTTGATGTTGTTCAGGTATTCGTGATCCGGTTTTGCGGTACGCATCGAGGCCGTGTAGTTGACGGTCAGGGAAGAGTCGAGGGTGGTGTTTTCGCCCAGCTCGAGGGTAGGTGCCGCCAGGGCCAGACCGCTCAGCCCCGACAATAAACCGGTCCCGACAACACGCGTGTATTGCTTGAACATGCCTTGCTCCTTGTTATTGTTGTTTTGCTCCGCCCGGCCACCTGCGCACAGGCAGGGCCCGTGGCAGACAGCAGGATGGCGTCAGGGCGTTACTTGCCGGCCCGACGTGCCGCTTCGGGGCCAAAATCGCCAGCAGCAAAACCGCCTTTGTTCAGCACATAGCCGTTGCGTTGTTCGTTGATCAGGTTGAAGGCCAGATAACTGCCAGCGTTCAGGTCGTGATACAGGCCAACACCGGCCTGCCAGGTTTGCGTTTCCGGGGCATAGAAGTAATTGACCATCGAGGTGCGCCACAACTCGCCGCGGTTGTCGTAGTTGTCACCCATGATCGGGAACCAGCTGTCTTCGTCGATATACAGCATGCGCTTGCCGTACAGATGGCGGTTACCCGGCTTGAGCACACCCTCGAGCACCCACACGCGATGCAGTTCGTAACGCATGTTGTCGGGGTTGATATGACCGGGAGTGAGCATGCTCGCGTACTTCAGGTCACCGGCGTGCAGGCGCGCAGTGTTGTAAGGGATATACAGCTCTTTTTTACCGACGATGTTCCAGTTATAGCGCTGGGCCGAGCCGTTGAAGATGCGTACTTCGTCGACGGTGATCGAACCGCCGGAGCCCGGAAAGGCCATGTCAAAACCGTAACCCGGCGACTGCCGCACACGCCGCGTACCCGGATCGTAGCGCCAGCTCTGGCGCGGCTCGGTCTTGTCGTTCCAGTACTCGGTACCGGTGTTGATTTCACCCTTGTCGCGCTGTGGCAGCAGGGTTTCGTTAAGGTAGAAAGACGAATTGCCCACCGTGTCGCCAATCTTGCCCGGCTCCAGCCCCGGCGCCATATTGCGCGAGTGCACGCGGCCCCAGTTGATATTGCCATCCTTGAGCACATAGGCGTTGTCCGAAGTGTATTCCTCGGTCCAGGCACGCACGGTAAACAGCGAGGCATTTTTCAGCAGTTCAATACCGTTTTGCGGTATCGGGAATGCTACCCCGCCAGTGCGGGCAACCACGCCTTCGCCGTCGTCGACCAGTTTGGCGACCGAGGCATTTTCCAGGGTGGCCTTGCACACCGTGTCAGAAAAACGAAAGTCACGGTGCGAAGGGTAAACCGGCATGCGGAATGTTTGCGGATAGAGTTTGAACAGGGCCTTTTGCCCCTCGGACAAGTGCCCGTCGTACTGACTGAGGTTTTGCGCGGTGATCACAAACAGCGGCTTTTCGTTGGGGTAAGGGTCTACGGGATGCTTGCCCGTGCCCTCGAACTTCATCCCCGGTGCCGCGCCCAGCCATTGGCCGCCAAAAGCAGGGATGGTGCCTGCGGCGTTGCCCGCCTTTTCGGCGCCGACGCAGGTCAGGTCCTTGCCCAGCCGGGTGATCTGGTCGGCAGGGGCCTGGGCCAGCGCCAGAGCACTGTAACCCTGCAATGCCAGGGCAACTGACAGCCAGCCGCCCATATGGGTGATGCGTCCCATGGAGTTCTCCTTTTTATTGGTCATGCACATTTACTGGTGGGAGCGGGCGTGCCCGCGATTGGATCGACGTGGTCTGGCTGATACATCGCGGCGCCTGAATCGCGAGCAAGCCCGCTCCCACCTGAAACCTGGCGCCCACTCACGCTCTGGCTGATTGCGCAATCGTGAGCATCGCGGGTTCCACCAGCGGCTTGCCCAGGTTGAACCACGCAGCCAGTGCCGGCAGCAGGAAGATCGCCCCCAGCACGTTGACCATAAACATGAAGGCCAACAGCACACCCATATCGGCCTGGAACTTGAGGGGCGCAAACACCCAGGTGCACACCCCCAGCGACATGGTCAGCGCGGTAAACACCGCCGCCGTGCCGCGCTGGCACATGGCGCGGTAGAAGGCTTCGCGCAGGTCATGCCCCGCGGCCATCTCATGCTCGATGCGCTCGTACAGATAGATGCCGTAGTCCACCCCTACCCCCACACCCAGCGCCATTACCGGCAAGGTCGCGACCTTGAGGCCAATACCCAGCAGGGCCATCAGTGCATTGCACAGCACCGCGACAATCGCCAAGGGCACCAGAATGCACAACACTGCGCGCACCGAGCGAAAGGTCAGCAGGCAGAACAGCGCCACCGACACAAACAACGCCGCCAGCATCACCACTTCGGCCTGCTTGACCGCTTCATTGGACGCCGCCATCACGCCGATATTGCCCCCCGCCAGCTTGAACTCCACCCCCGGCACGGCAATCGCAGCGATAATGCGCCTGGCCTCATCCAGCACATGGGCCACGGTGGCGCCTTCGTGGTCGGTCAGGAACACCAGGATCTGCATTTTCTGGCAGCCGTCCGTCACCAGCCCCGAGTCCGGTGAATAGGCGTAGGCGCCCTGTTGCAAGCCCTGGGCGGAACCGGGGATGGCCGCCCAGCGCGGGTTGCCTTCGTTGTTGCCGGCAATCACCTGCTTGCTCATCCCCGCTACGCTCTGCACCGATTGCACGCCGCGGACTTCACGCATCTTGAAGTCGAATGTTTCCACCGCTCGCATGACGGCCGGATCCAGGCAGGCTTCACTGCGATCGCGAATGGTCAGAAACACCGAAAGCACATCCAGGCCGATGGCGTAACTGCTGATGATTTTCTGGTTGTCCTGGTTGTAGCGCGAGTCGGCCCGCAGCTCCGGCGCGCCGGTGCCGATATCACCAGTGGCCAGTTCGCGGGCCTTGATCGCGCCTGCCGCCAGCAGCAGCAGGCTCAGGGCAAACACCCAGAGTGCCGGTACCGGTGTGGCCAGCGCCGACAATCGCCACCACAGGGGGTGACGCGAGCTGGCAATGCGCGCCCTGGCCGTCATCAGGTGCGGCTCGAGTTGCAGATGGGCGATGAGCAGCGGCAGAACGATTTTGTTGGTGATGATCATCAGCATCACACCGATACAGGCCGTGACGCCCAGCTCGTGGACGATGGGGATATCGATCAGCATGATCACCCCGAAGCCCAGGGCGTTCATCAGCAGCGCCAGCGCGCCGGGGATAAAAATCTTGCTGAACGCCACCTTGGCCGCACTCACTGAATCACTTCCGGCCAGTACTTCCTGCTTCCAGGCGTTGGTCATTTGCACGGCATGGGACACACCGATGGAGAAGATCAGAAACGGCACCAGTATCGACATCGGGTCGATACCCAGGCCCAGCAATGGCAGCAGGCCGAGTAACCACACGACTGGCAGCAAGGCGACAAACAGCGCCACCAGGGTCAGGCGCAACGAGCGTGAATACAACCACAGCAGCGCAGCGGTGATCAGAAATGCGATGGCAAAAAAGCCCATCACCGTGTTCAGCCCTTCGACCACGTCGCCGACCAGTTTGGCAAAGCCCACGATATTGATTTCGATATCGTCGCTGGCGTATTTGGCGCGGATGTCTTCCAGGCCACGGGCAATTTGTATGTAGCTTACGGGCTGGCCGGTCTTCGGATCGATGTCCTGCAGGTCAGCGCGCACCAGCGCGGATTTGAGGTCATTGGCCAGCAGCCGGCCGATCTGCCCGGAGCGTGCGGCATTACTGCGTACCTGTTGCAAATCTGCGGGGGTGGCGGCGTATTGCGGCGGCACCACCAGATCACCGACATAGCCGTCTTCAGTGATTTCGATATAGCGCACGTTGGGGGTAAACAGCGAGGTGACGCTGGGGCGGCTGACCCCGGAGAGATAAAACACGTCATCGGTGACGTTTTGCAGGGTCTGGAGGAACTCGGGGTTATAGATATCCCCCTCGCCTTTCCAGTGCACGCTGACCAGCAGGCGATTGGCGCCGGTAAAGATACGGCTGAAGTCCAGGAAGTTGATCATGTAGGCATGGCGCACCGGTATCTGCTTGTTGAAACCGGGGTCCAGACGAACCTGGGTGGCGCTGTAGCCCAAGGCCAGGGTGAGCAACAGGAAAAAGCCGAGCAAGGCTTTGCGCCGGGCCATCAACTGCTCGGCGCAGCGTTGCACAGCCGATGACAAGACAAAAGCGCCCATGCTCGCGGTCCCTCGCACACTGGTTGAAAGTGATCGCGATAATCAGACGGGGCCGGGCCTTGAACATCGTCCGTAAGGGTTAGGCTGTTTGAGGGATGGGGTAACTGCCCCTGTAGCTGCCGAGGAACGAAGGCTGCTGCTTGTATGTTTTCCCGGTGCCCAAGAAAATGCCGGGGCGTGTACAAAAAGCGTTTCGGGGAGGCCGATAGCTGCTTAAGGCAGGATTTGCTCCTGACCTTGTCTGTAGAGAGGCCCCCCGCCT